>DASYUT010000030.1 GCA_036000965.1 Actinomycetes bacterium | reverse complement strand
TCGTGGCGGCCTGCAAGGCCCTGCTCCGCAAGGCGGGCGCGCCGCTGCCCCGGAAGGGCCGGGGCGGGTCCGAGGTCCCGCTCGATCTCCGGTCGCTGGGCGTGACCAGCCGGGAGATGGACGTGCTGCGCCTGGTGGCAGGCGGCCTGTCGAACCGGGAGATCGGGGCTCGACTGTTCCTCTCCCCCCGGACGGTCGAGACGCACGTGGCCAGCCTGCAGCGCAGGACCGGGGCCGGGACCCGGGCCGACCTCGTGGCCCTGGCCTCGGCCGTGCTCGCGCGCGAGGGCTCGGGCTGACTCCTCTCCGCCGCTAACTCCGGGTCCCGAGCGGCTAACTCCGGGCCGCTTCCGGATGTGCCCGGCACCGCTTCCGACGCACGCTCCCTCCAGGCCGAGAGAGGAGGTGATGGTCGTCGAGCAGGAACCGCCCCGGGTTCCGGAGGCAACGAACGTGCGACGAGGAAGAAGGAGCCATGGCATCCAGGAGAAGGCTGATGTCCCAGACGACCGATCCGACGTTCTACCGCAGCCCGGCCGAGGCGATCGCCGCGCCGCCTGAGCGGCTCGCCTACGTGGCCGCCTACGACCCCGCCGGCCAGGCCAAAGACGCCATCACGGTGGTCGACACCGATCCGTCCTCGCCCGACTACGGCCGGGTGGTGGGCTGGAGCGAGCTGCCCACGGCCGGCAACGAGCTGCACCACTTCGGCTGGAACGCCTGCTCCAGCGCCCTGGGCCACACCAGCCACGGCGGCCACGGCGGCCCGCTGCAGCGGCGCTACCTGATCGTCCCGGGGATCCGCTCCTCACGCACCTACGTGCTCGACACCAGGCCCGACCCGCGCAACCCCCGCGTGGTCCACACCATCCAGGCCGAGGAACTGGCCCGAAAGGCCGGCTACTCCCGGCCCCACACCATCCACTGCGGCCCCGGCGGCATCTTCCTGTTCGCCCTCGGCGGCGCCGACGGCAACGACGGCCCCGGCGGGATCGCGCTGCTGGACCACGACACCTTCGACGTCATCGGCGCCTGGGAGCGCGACCGCGGCGACCAGTACTTCGGCTACGACGGCTGGTGGCACCTGCACCACGACACCGTCATCACCTCCGAATGGGCGACCCCGTCGATGGTCGAGGGTGGCCTGGACCCCGAGGACCTGCTCGGCCGCAGATTCGGCCACCACCTCAACTTCTGGTCGATGTCGCAGCGCACCCTCACCCAGCGGGTCGACCTGGGCGACGCCCACCAGATGGTGTTTGAGGTGCGCCCCGCCCACGACCCGGCCAAGGCCTGGGGCTTCGTCGGGGTGGTCATCAGCGTCGAGGACCTGTCGGGGTCGGTGTGGCTGTGGCACCGCGACGGCGACCGCTGGGCGGTCCGCAAGGTCGTCACCATCCCCGCCGAGCCCGCCGACGCCGAGCTGCTGCCGCCGGCCTTGCAGCCGTTCGGGGCGGTGCCGCCGCTGGTCTCCGACATCGACCTGTCGGTCGATGACCGCTGGCTGTACGTGTCGTGCTAGGGCACCGGGGAACTCAAGCAGTACGACGTGGCCGACATCTTCAACCCCCACGAGACCGGCTCGGTGCGCCTTGGCGGCATCACCCGCCGCCAGCCCCACCCCGCCAAGCCCGACCAGCGGCTGGGCGGCGGGCCGCAGATGGTGGAGGTCAGCCGCGACGGCCGCCGGGTCTATGTCACCAACTCCATCTACGGCGCCTGGGACCCCATCTTCTACCCCGACGGCGTCGGCGCCTGGATGGCCAAGCTGGACGCCGACCCCGACCGCGGCGGCATCACCACCGACGCGCGCTTCTTCCCCAACGGCGACGACTTCCGCGGCCTGCGCGTCCACCAGACCCGGCTGGAAGGCGGCGACGCCTCCAGCGACTCCTACTGCTACACCAGCTGACCATGCGACCCCTGGCTCACCACGCGGGCGAGGACTCCCTGGCCAACCTGCTGCTGCTCGGCAGCGGCGGCGGGCTCTCCCTGCTGCTGGCAATCGGCCGGGCACGGGTCGCGGCCGCCCGTGCCCGGCTGACCAGGAAGCAGGGCTCCCGCCGCCGAGGCTGAGATGCAGGCCGGGGAACCCCACCAGGACGCCTCCGTCGAGCGCGGCGGCGTGCGCGCCTTCTGGGAGACTACAGAGACGGCGAGCCCGGTACGAGGCATTCAGGGCGTTGCCGAGGAGGCGATGGCACGTCTGGACTCGATGGCGATCAGGACGACCATCAGGCCGACGACGACCGCCAGTTGGGCCACACCGCTTTCCTGGGTCCCCCGCGGCACAGTCAGCAGCAGCGGGCCGGCCACGACCAGCCGGCCGCCCGCCGGTCCCAGCCAGTCCTGGTCGACGAACCCGGCAGCTAGCACGAGCAGGACGATGGCGAGGTTAAAGGGCGCGATGCGCCGGATGGCGCGGGCCGACGCGTCGGCGCTCTGGCGAACATCACGCCGTGCACCAGCGTCACCCCGACAAGGGCCGAGCCGAAGCGGTTCCCTCGGTGCATGGCCACGTTGCCCGTCAGCCAGACGTAGCCGTCATAGATCCACCACGTCATGGCCAGGATCAGCGCCGCCTTGCCGTAGTCACCGAGCCCGTGGGATGTGACACCAGCTCGGTGAGCTGGGTCACGGTGAACACGAAGACCAGATCGAGGAACAACTCGAGCGTACTGACACGCTCGATCTCGACAGCCGGGCCCTCAATGCTGCCTGGACTCATTCCGGATCCCCACCTCCGCATCGAGTATGACCGGCAGAACCTGTCGGACGGCGTTCCCGGCACGGTGAGACTCTGCTTGACAGGCTAACATTGTTCGCCTACGGTTAGCTAACAGTGTTAGCCTCCTGAGGAGGACGGCCAGCCCGTAGCTTCCAGCGAAAAGCCAACGGTAAGGACTATTGATCTTGGTGGCGAGTGACCCGTAGCGTCTCGTCCGTTTGGGTGACGGCCGATGCTCGGGCGGTGGGTTCGTGGCGACTCGGGACGTGTTCTCTGAGGAGGAGCTGGCGCAGCTTCGGGGCTTCCCGGAGATCAACCGGGCCGAGCTGATTCGGCACTTCACCTTGACCGGTTCCGACGAGGCCTTCCTGCGCAAGTTCCGTACCGGCCGCAACGTGCTCGGCGCGGCGGTGCAGTTGTGCACGCTGCCGTGGCTGGGGTTCGTGCCAGACGATGTGCCTGCGGCGCCGGCCGCCGCGGTGGGCCGGCTTTCGCAGCGTCTGGGCGTCGCGATGGGTGAGCTGCGCGGCTACGGCGGGCGGGAGCAGACCCGCACCGGCCATCTTCGGGAGGTCGTGGCGTATTGCGGCTGGCGCACGATGGACAGGATCGAGTGGAAGGAGCTCGACGAGTTCCTGTTCGCCCGGGCGATGGAGCACGATTCGCCGAAGCTGCTGTTCCGGCTGGCTTGTGAGTATTTGATCTCGTCGCGGGTGGTCCGTCCGGGTGTGGTGTATCTGCTCGAACACGTCGCCACGGCTCGGGCGCGGGCTCGGGCGGAGACGTGGATGCGGGTGGCGCACCTGCTGGATGATCGGCGCCGCCAGGAGTTGGACAGCCTGCTGGTGGTCGAGCCGATGCTGGGCCGGACACCGCTGGCCTGGCTTGGGGTCGGGCCGACGTCATCAAGCCCGGCCGCGGTCAAGGCGGAGCTGGAGAAGCTGGCGTTCCTGCGGCGGCTGGACGCGCACACCCTGGATCTGTCGATGCTGCCGGCCGAGCGGCGCCGGTTTCTGGCTGGCGTCGGCCGGCGGCTGACCGCGCAGGCGCTGCAACGGCGGGAGCCGCGGCGGCGGTACCCGATCCTGCTGACTCTGCTGGCACAGTCGGCCGTCGATGTGCTCGACGAGACGCTGCTGCTGTTCGACCAGGCCATTTCCGGGCGGGAGTCGGCGGCGAAGCAGAAGCTGACCGAGGCATTGGCCGAGCGGGCGCGTGGCGGGGAGGACCGGCAGGCGCTGCTGGACGAGATCCTGTCCATCGCGTTGGACCCGGTGGTCGCCGATGAGCAGGTCGGTCCGCTGCTGCGCACAGGGATCGGCATGGAGCGGATGCGGGCGGCGTGGGCGGCCCGGCGGGAGCGGCTGCCGCGTGACCACGGGCACCTGGCGTTGATGGACGAGTCGATGACCTACCTGCGCCAGTTCGCCCCGGCGGTGCTGGCGGCGGTGCGGCTGGCTGGCGGGCCCGGCACTGAGCCGCTGCTGCAGGCGGTGTCGATGCTGACCGAGCTGTACGCCACCGGTGCCCGCAAGGTCCCGGCCGGCGCGCCGGTCGGGTTCGTGCCCACGAAGTGGGCTGGCTACCTCGCCGCCGCGGAGCAGGCCGGCGACATTACCGCGTACCGGCACTACTGGGGAGCTGTGTGTGCTGGTCGCGCTGCGCGACGGGCTGCGTTCCGGTGACGTGTTCGTGCCCGGCAGCCGCCGCTACGCCGACCCGGCGTCGTTCCTGCTCACCATGGAGTCGTGGGCGGCGCAGCGTGCCGAGTTCTGCCACCTGGTCGGCAAGCCGCCTACCGCGGCCGAGGCGCTGGCCATGGCCGACGACGAGCTGCAGGCGGCCCTGGGCGACCTGGAGGGGCTGCTGGTCAAGGGCGCGACCGGCGAGGTCCGGCTCACCGCGGCCGGGGAGCTGGTTATCCCACCGTTGACCGCCGAGGACGTGCCGGCCGAGGCCGAGGCGCTGCGCACCGAGCTGGCCGCGATGCTGCCCCGCGTGCCGTTGGCGTCGGTGCTGGTCGAGGTCGACGCGCGGACCGGGTTCAGCGATCACCTGGTACACGTCGGTGGGATAGTCCAGTCTCCTCATGTCCGACGCACCAAGCACCACGGCCGCCCGCGGTGAGCCGGGTGGATAAGGAGACAGGCACGACTCCCCGCGATCACGTGGCATCCAAGCCCATGACCAGTCCGGACCGCCGTGCCTGCCTGCCCATCATCCCCATTCCTGCGGCTGCCCAGCGGCTGGCACCGCCCGCTGCGCTGGCACCCGACCAGTGCCGCAGCCTGCTCGACGACCTCGCCCAGATCGCCGACCCCCGCCACCAACGCGGCCGACGGCACGCGCTGGGCGCCGTGCTGGCCGTCGCGGTCTGCGCGGTGCTGGCCGGGGCGAGGTCGCTGGCCGCCATTGGCGAGTGGGCCAGCGACGCGCCCGGCCAGGTCCTGGCCGCGCTCGGGACCCGCCGTGACCCGTGGACCGGCGCCTGGCGGCCACCCGCCGAGGCGACCGTGCGCCGGGTGCTGGCCCGCGTCGACCCCGACGCGCTGGACCGCGCCATCGGTGGCTGGCTGGCCGGCCAGCAGCCCACGCCACCACCCACCCGGCCGCCGCCGGCACCCCGCCCGCCGCGTTGGGCGGTCGCGGTCGACGGCAAGACGCTGCGTCTGCGACATGAGGTCGCACGTGGTGAGTGGCTGCGTTGGAGGAGGTTCGATGTGATGTCGAAGACGTAGCCCGGGTCAGTGTCGAGACCTGTCCCTGCCCTGGCGTGCGCCGCAGGCTCTGGCCTGCGGGGTGCGAAGCCCAGGGGAAAGCCCGAGGGTCCCTGCTC
>DASYUT010000029.1 GCA_036000965.1 Actinomycetes bacterium | reverse complement strand
GCCGAGGGTTGCCCGGTCGGCTCCAGGCTCCCATGGCATCCAGGCCGCGGTGACGTCCATCCCGGTGCGGCGTCGACCGGGCAGACTTCTGCGACCGGGCAGACCTCTAGAGAGGAGAGCCCCTGGCCTGGCCGAGACCGGCCATGGCGACCAGGCCCGGATGACGCTCTGGTCGCAGGCATCACAGCTGGGCGTTCCGGCTCTCCAGTCGTATGCTGAGCCAAATGCGCGTTCAGGGGACAGGACGGCGCCTTCCGCTCGCGGCCGCCGCGGTGGCGGGGGCCGCGTTCGGCCATACCCTGCTCTACCTCGTCGCTGTGCCCGACACCCAGGCCCGGATGACGGTCCTGGCCGAGACCGGCCACGGCTACTGGTCGGTCGCGGTGGCCGCCGCGATCGTGCTCGGTCTCTTCTCCCTGGCCGGCACCGCCGCCGGGCATCTGCTGGCCGGGCTGGGCCGAACAGGCCAGCCGCCGGCCGGTCTCGGTCCCGGCGGGCTCGGGTCCATGGCGCGCCGCCTCGCGCTCCTGCAGACCGGCATCTTCCTGGTCCAGGAGGCGGTCGAGCGGCTCGCGGCCGGGACGCCGCTCAGTCTCCTCGAACACCACGGGGTGCTGCTCGACGGCATCCTCGTCCAAGTCCTGGTCGCCCTCGGGGTCGCGGCCGTCCTCCACCTCCTCGGCCGGGCGGCCGAGGCCGTCGGCCGTGCCCTCCGCCGGCCGGCAGCACCCGGCCGGCAGCTCGACCTCGGCCCGTTGCCGGCCCCGCCGGCCCGCGCCTCGCGCCGCCCCGGCGCGTACGGCCACATCCGAGCGCCCCCGCTCCCGCAGGTCTCCTAGCGGAGCTGCCCCACGCGTCACGGCCGGCGCCTGCGCCGGCCCACCCGGCGTTGCGGGCTCCAGCCCCGCCATCCGGCGTCCATGAACCGTCCGGATGGGTCCCACCGTATGCCTGGACAGACAGGAGATCCCCGTGAGAACACGCATGGTCAGGGTCGCGGTCGTGCTCGGCCTGGGCGCGCTGCTGGCATCGCTCTCGGCCGTCCCGGCCGTGGCCCACGAGGGCCGCAAGGCGGGCAAGCTCAGCCTCGTCGTCGGGTGGGGCGACGAGCCGGCCTACGCCGGCGAGAAGAACAGCGTGCAGCTCATCCTCTCCGACGGCGCCGGCAAGCCGGTCGTCGACCTCGGCGACGCCATGAAGGTCGAGGTCACCGCGGAGAGCACGCCCGGCCAGAAGATGGACATGACCTTCGAGCCGTTCTTCGAGGTGGGCGAGTTCGGCACCCCGGGTGACTACCGCGCCTTCTTCATCCCGACCACCCCGGGCAAGTACACCTTTCACATCACCGGTACCTACAAGGGCCAGAAGGTGGACCAGAGCTTCACCTCCTCCAAGACCGGCTTCGACGAGGTGACCGACCCCGCCACGGTCAAGTTCCCGGTCAAGGACCCCACCACCGTGCAGCTTGCCCAGCGCCTCGACCGCGAGGTGCCCCGCCTGAACAGCGCCGTCGCGGCCAGCCGGGCCGCCGAGCAGCAGGCGCGCGACGACGCCAGGTCGGCGCGGACCCTGGCCGTCGTCGGGATCGTGGTCGGCCTGCTCGGCCTGGTCGTCGGCGGCGTCGCCCTGGCCAGGCGGTCGGGCAGGGCCACGGCCGAGCCCGAGGACCGCACCGGCCCACCAGGAGCGCTCCAGACCCCGGCCGGGAGGGCCTGACCCGTTGCGGCGCCCAGTTCTCGTCGCCCTGCTCGCCGGCCTGCTCGGCGGCCTGTGGCTGCTCGCCACCGGCCCGGCGGCGGGTGCGCACGCGCTGTTGCGCAGCTCCGAGCCGGCGAGCGGGGCGTCGCTCGACCGGGCGCCGCAGGCCGTCGTCGTCACCTTCACTGAGCCGCTCGACCCGCGCCTGTCACGCGTCCAGGTGCTCGACACCGCCGGCCGGTCGGTGGCGGCCGGCAACGCCGTTCCCGTGCCCGGCCAGCCGTCCCGGCTCCAGGTGCCGCTGGCCTCCGGGCTGCCCAAGGGCACCTACACGGTGAGCTGGCGCACCCTCTCCAGGACCGACGGGCACGTCGCGGCCGGGGCGTTCGCGTTCGGCGTCGGCGTCCAGCCCGGTGCCGCCGCTGCTCCCCGGACAGGCGCGGTCCGGGCAACGGCCCCGCCCAACCCGCTCGGCGTGGCCGGCCGCTGGGCCTTCTACTGCGGGCTGGTCCTGCTCGTCGGTGGGGCAGCAACCGGCCTGGTCGTGTTCGGACGCCGCCTGCCCGACCGGCCCCGGCCGCTGCTCGGCGCGGGCCTGGGCCTGGCCGTGGCCGGCCTGGCCGCCATGACGCTGGCCACGCGCGCCGACGTCGACGCGTCGCTCGGGGAGCTGTTCGCCTCCGGCACCGGCCACGGGCTGCTCCGCCAGGCCGCCGCCCTGGGGGTGACGGTCGCCGCGGTGGCCCTGCTCGCCGCCCGGCCGAGCTCGGCCGGGCGGCTCGCCTTGGCCGGCGCCGCCGCCGCCGGCACGATGGTGGTGCACGTGACCACCGGCCACGCCAACGGGGAGTCCCCGTTCCGCTGGCTGAACCTGCTCTTGCAGTCGGTCCACGTCGTCGCGGTCGGGGTGTGGGTCGGTGGCCTGGTCTGGCTGCTCGCCGGCGTCCGCAGCCAGGACCAGGCCGGGCAGGCGGCGGCGGTCAGGCGCTTCTCCAGCATGGCCGGGCTGGCGCTGGCCGCGGTGGCGACGACCGGCCTGGCCCGGGCCCTGAGCGAGACGAGGAGCTGGGGCCGGCTGCTCAGCACCAGCTTCGGGCGCACGCTCGACATCAAGGTCCTGCTGTTCCTGGGGCTGGTGGCGCTCGGGGCGCTCAACCGCCGGCGCGTCGTGCCCGCGCTGGTGGGCGGGGCCGACAAGCTCGGCACCCTGCGGCGCAACGTGCGGGCCGAGGTCGTGCTGGCCGCGCTGGTGCTGCTCACCACCGGCCTGCTCGCCGGGTTGCCGCCGGCCAAGTCGGTGGCGACCGCGGCCAAGCCTGCCACCCCCGCGAACGTGCAGGTCAGCGGCAACGACTACGCCACCAGCGTGCTGGTCGACCTGGTCGTCGCGCCGGGCACCGCCGGCCCCAACACCTTCCGGGCCCGGGTGGTCGACTACGACACCAAGGCGCCCTTCCCGGCCCGGCGGGTGGAGCTCCGCTTCAGGCTGCCGTCCCGCCCCGACCTCGGTGGGTCAACCCTCGAGCTGACCAAGGAGCGCGACGGGGTCTGGACCGGCCAAGGTGTCCCGCTCTCGATCGACGGCCGCTGGAGCATCACCACGCTCGTCCAGGGCGGCGGTACCGCCGTGACCGTCCCGCTCGAGCTCCAGACCCGCCAGCCCGACGTGGCCACCGCGACCACCCAGCAGGTGCGGGTGTCGCAGATCCCCGGGCAGCCGACCGTCTACACGATCACGATTGCAGGGGGCCGTACCATCCAGACCTACATCGACCCCGGGAAGCCGGGAACCAACCAGGTGCACGCCACGTTCTTCGACGCCAAGGGCAACGAGCAGCCGCAGGCGAGCGTCAGGGTCACGGCCACACCGGCCTCGGGTCCCGCGCCGGTCCTCAGGCTCCTCCGGCTCGGCCCCGGGCACTTCGCGGCCCAGGGCAGGCTCGGCCCCGGGCGGTGGACCTTCGACATCGGCGCGACCGCCCGGGACGGGGTCGCGGCGACCGCACGCTTCGAGCAGGTGATCCAGCAGTGAGGACGTCCATGCCATCCCGACCGACCAGGCGGGTCCTGCCCGTCGCGCTGGTCTTGTCTGTCGCCCGGGTCCTGTCTGTCGCCCGGGTCCTGAGCGTCGCCCGGGTCCTGAGCGCCGCGCTGCTCCTGGCCGCCAGCCTGGCCGCCTGCAGCAAGGCGGACCAGGCGCCACCGGCCGCCACGGCCACCTCCACGACCCTGGGGGAGCGCCTGAGCAGCCCGGCCAAGGTTGTCATCGTCACCCCGCGCAATGGCCAGACCGTGCCAAAGGGCGACGTGCGGCTCAAGGTCGAGCTCGACAAGGCCAAGATCGTCAGCGTGACCACGACCAAGGTGCGGCCCGACCAAGGCCACGTCCACGTCCTGGTCGACGGGCAGCTCGCGGCCATGAACTACACGCTGGACGGCAAGCTGCCCGCCCTGACCCCGGGCCAGCACGTGATCCGGGTGGAGTTCGTGGCCGCCGACCACCTGCCGTTCGACCCCCGGGTCTTCGCCCAGTCGGCATTCCTGGTCGAATGACCTCTGCCTACCCCAGCCAGGCCGGCCCGGTCGCCGCTCGGGCCCCCGGCCCTGGAGTCGCTCCCACCCCCGGCCCTGGAGTCGCTCGGGCCCCAGGCCTAGGGGTCGCTCTGGCTCCCGGCCCAGGGGTCGCTCGGGCCCCCGGCCCAGGGGTCGGCCTCCGGCTCGTCGTGGTCGGCGCCGGCTGCGCCTGGCTGCTACTGCGTCCCGGCCTGTGGGCGCTCCCGGGCGCCGCGGCCATGCTCGCCGCCGGCTACCTCGCCCTCGGGGTGGCGGCCGCCCGGTCCCAGGGGCCGGCCTCCCACGAGACGGCCGGGCGGCCAGCGCCGCTTCCCTGGCCGGCCGTGCTCGCCGCCGGGTTCGCCGCGGTCGCGGCCGCCAGCCTGGCCGGCGGGCCAGCCTTCGCCCTGCGGGCCGACCCCGCCGCCTTCCTCCTTGTGACCTTGGCCGCCGTGGCCGAGGAGGCGCTGTTCCGCGGAGCCCTGTACGGGCTCCTGGAGCGCCTCGGCCCGGTGGCGGCCATCGCCGGCTCCTCCCTGGCGTTCGCGCTCCTGCACGTCCCGCTCTATGGTATGGCCGCGCTCCCGGTCGACCTCGGCGCGGGCCTGCTGTTGTCGTGGCAGCGCTGGGCGTCGGGCCGGTGGACCGTTCCCGCGGCCACCCACGCCGCGGCCAATCTCCTGGCGGTGATCTTGCGGTGAAGTCGATCCGTGACCGGGGCGCAGAGCCCCGGTCGAGTAGCCATGGCGCGCGGGTTCCCGGGTTCCTGGCGGTCCCAGGTACACGACCACGACGCCAGCCGGGGCGGGGGGCCGTTCGGGTGGGGACAGCAGGCTTCCTGGCGGTCCTTGGTGCACGACCGCGCCGGTACCCAACCGGCGCTCTGGCGCGCTTCAGGCAAGCTGGCATGGCCCGCCCTGGGGGTCTTGGGCGCTCCGGCGCTGTCGCTGCCCTGCTGGTGGTGGTCGCACTGCTCGCGGCATCGTGCACCAGCGGCGACGACCCGGTGACGATCGGCGCGATCTACCCGCTGTCGGGCGCGCAGTCGGTGGGCGGGATCGAGGAGTTCCGCGGCGTGAAGGTCGCCGCCGAGCTGGCCAACAAGCACGGCGGCGTCCGCGGCCGGCCGATCCGGCTCGACCAGGTGGACGTGCCGGTCGCCGAGGCCGCCCCCGGCGCCGTGGCCCAGCTCGCCGACCGGGGGGTCGAGCTGCTGCTGGGCAGCTACGGCAGCACCATCTCGAGCCCGGCCGCCAGCGCCGCGGTCGGCCGCGGCCGGCTGTTCTGGGAGACCGGCGCGGTCGGCAAGCTGGCCGGCGTGGACGCCGATGCCAATGGCCTGGTGTTCCGGATGGCGCCCACCGGTGGGGTGCTGGGACGCTCGGCGATCTCGTTCGTGGCCGAGCAGCTCGGCCCGAAGCTCGCCCGCACGCCGGGCTCGCTGCGCTGGGCGGTGGTCTCGGTCGACGACGTCTACGGCGAGGCGGTGGCCGAGGGCGCCCTGGACGAGCTGCGCCGGCGCGGGCTCCGGGTGGTCGGCAAGTTCGCCTACGACCCCAACCGCTACGACCCCAAGGCAGCCGTCCGGCGCATCGCCGCGACCAGGCCGGACGTGCTGTTCGTGGTCGCCTACCTCGAGGACGGGGTCGCGCTGCGCCGCGAGACCGTGCGCCAGCACGTCCCCCTGCTGGCCAGCATCGGCACCTCGTCGAGCTACTGCATGCCCCAGTTCGGCGCGGAGCTGGGACGGGAGGCGGTGGGGCTGTTCGCCTCCGACAAGCCCGACACCCACGGGATCAACCCCAGGGGCCTGGCCGGGGACGCCCGCGCGCTGCTCACCGAGGCGGACGCCGCCTACCGGGCCCAGTACGGGGAGTCGATGACCGCCCCGGCGCTGGCCGGCTTCGCGGGCGCCTGGGCCCTGTTCCACCACGTGCTCCCGAACGCCAGGTCGACCAAGCCGGCGGACGTGGCCGCCGCCGCCCGCGCCGCCAAGCTGCCGCGGGGCGCCCTGCCCAACGGCAGCGGGCTCGACTTCGGAGCGCCGGGCACGATCGACGCGAGCGCCAACCTGAACGCCAGCAGCGTCATCTGGCAGTGGGCGGGGGTGAACCGCCGCGAGGTGGTCTGGCCGCCCCAGTTCGCTACCGCCCCCCTCAACGCCCTGCCGATCGCCCGATGAGCACGGCGGGCGCATCGGGAGCCGAGCGCGGGATGAAGGTACGCCGATGAGCACGGCGAGCGTGTCCGGGACCCGGGTCCGCCGGGCGGTGCTCGCCGGGCTGGGCCTCGCGCTGCTGTACATGGCCGGCGCGGCGGCCAGCGGGTCGCTCAGCCCGCTGGCCAGGCGGCCGCTGCTGGACGGCCTGACCCCGCCCACCTCCTACCGCTGGGTGAAGCCGCCGCCGGCGCTCGCCGCGACCAACAAGAAGCCGACCCCGATGCACTTCACGCTCGCCCTCGGCCCCAAGGGGTCCGACGTGGGCGCCTTCTCGACCCAGGACGGGCAGTTCAACATGGTCTTCGGCGAGGGTGCCTTCGCACCCAGCCCGGGCCAGTCCGAAGTGGCGTTCGACGTCGTGCCGCTCGACCCGGCCAGGGTGGCGCCGGTCCCGAGCGGGCTGCTGGCCGCGGGCAACGCCTACCGGTTCACCGCCCGGTACGAGCCGTCGCGCCGTCCCGTGGACAAACTCGTCGGCGAGGTCAACGCCGGCGTGGTCTACCCGCTGCTGGCGACCCCCGTGGCCAGCCCCTCCGGACACCTGCTGCTGTACTCGGCGGACGGCAAGGCGGCCTGGACCCGGCTGCAGAGCACCGACGCGCCAGGCGTCCACCAGGTCAGCGCCCGGGTCCCCGGCCCGGGCTACTTCATCGTCGCGATCCCGCCCGGCTCGGCCACCCCGGCCGGCCACAGCCTCGCCAGCCGGGTCAGGACCATCCTGCCCGTCGTGGCCCTCGGGATCCTGATCGGGGCCGCCGCATTCCTGATCGTCGGCCGGACCGAGGTCAAGCGGTGGCTGGCCGCGCGGCGCCGGCCGGCCGAGCAGGCCGCGCACCGGTCCGCCGAAGCGGCCGCGCGCCGGCCCTCCCCCGGCAAGGACGCCGCCGCCAAGCCCAAGCCGAGACCGAGGCCGGCGGGGGGGAAGCGACCGGGGGACGCCAAGCGCCGGAGGCGGCGGTGAGCACCCGCCACCGGACCATCGGCCGGCGCTCCCTCGCCCGGCTCGGGCTGGCCCTCCCGCTCGCCGCGGTCCTGCTGGCCGTGCTCGCCGGTCCGGCCGCCGCCCACGGGGTCGGGGTCGGCCTGCGGCCGACCAACTACCTCACCACGGTCACCGCGATCACCCCGGCTCTCCCCGCCCTCGACGTCCGCATCCTCGAGGCGGGCGACAAGATCGAGCTGACCAACCGCACCGGCCAGGAGGTGGTCGTCCTCGGCTACAACTCCGAGCCCTACCTGCGCATCGGACCGGCCGGGGTGTACCGGAACGAGCGCTCGCCGACCACCTACCAGAACCGGTTCTCCACCCCGCCGAAGGCGAGTCAGATCCCACCCGACCTGAGCCCGTCCGCCACGCCCGAGTGGCGGCGGATCGGCCCGGGCCCGACGGCGGTCTGGCACGACCACCGCAGCCACCGGGAGGGGCTCGAGACCCCGCCCGAGGTCCGCCAGGCCCCCGGGCGCAGGCACGTGGTCGTGCCGAACTGGCAGATCCCGGTTAGGCAGGGGTCGCGGACCTTCATCATCAGCGGCACCATCACCTGGGTCCCCGGGCCGTCCCCGTGGCCCTGGGTGCTTGGCGCTGTCCTGCTCTGCGCCGGGGTGATCCTGGCCAGCCACACCCGGCGCTGGCGGGAGGCGCTGGTCGCCGCGACCAGCGCCGCGGTCGTCGCCGACGTCCTCCACACGGCCGGGTCGTGGATCGCCTCGACAGCGTCCAGCGCGGTCAAGACCTATGGGATGAGCGTGTCGGCCGCCGCCTGGGTGGTCGGAGCGCTGGCCGTCGTGCGGCTGCTGCGTGGTAGGGACGAGGCCGCTCGTCCCTACCTGCTCCTCGCGGGCGTGTTCCTGCTGCTGGCCGGGGGCGTGCTCGACCTTCCGACGCTGGGCCGGTCCCAGCTCCCGTCGGCGCTCGGGCCGACCGCCACCCGGGCCGTGGTCACCGTCGTGCTCGGCCTAGGCGCGGGCATCGTCTTCGTGGCCCTGCGCGGCCTGCCCGAACCGCCCCGCCGTCGGGCCGGTTCGGGCAGGCCGCATCCCGGGGCGGCCAGGCGGCCGCCGCAGCGGCCGCCGCAGCGGCGGTGACCCCATCCCGGGACGGGCACTTGCCGCGGCGCTTGCCACTACGGCGATGATCCCCATCCCGGGGGCGGCGCCTGCTGCAGCGGCGGTGACCCGCATCCCGGGCGCGGCGCCTGCCGCAGCGGCGGTGACCCGCATCCCGGGGGCGGCGCTTGCCGCAGCCTCAAGGGAAAGATAGCTTAGGCAAGCCTAAGTTAGGTTCGCCTAAGTCAACGCGCCCCACCGGGGCCCCGAGCTGGAGCGATCGCGTGTTCCAGAACTTCCTGCCGAACTACCTGATCGGCCTGCGAGAAGGGCTGGAAGCAGCCCTCGTCGTCGGCATCCTCGTCGCCTACCTGGTCAAAACCGGCAACCGGGACCGGCTGACCCCGATCTGGGGCGGCGTGGGCGCCGCGGTCGCGATGAGCCTGGCGTTCGGCGCCGCCCTCACGTTCACCGCTGCATCCATGTCGTTCGAGGCCCAGGAGGCTTTCGGCGGGACGCTGTCGATCGTCGCGGTCGGCTTCGTGACCTGGATGGTCTTCTGGATGCGGCGCGCCGCCCGCTTCCTCAAGGCCGAGCTGCACGGCAAGCTCGACGCCGCCCTCGCCATGGGCACCGGGGCGCTCGTCCTCACCGCGTTCCTCGCTGTGGGCCGGGAGGGCCTGGAGACGGCCCTGTTCCTGTGGAGCGCGATCTCCTCCACCGGCGGCAGCACGGCCGGTCCGATCCTCGGGGCCGCCCTCGGCCTCGGGACCGCCGTGCTCCTCGGCTACCTGCTCTACCGGCGGGCGGTCACCCTCAACCTGTCCCGGTTCTTCACCTGGACCGGCGTCGGGCTCGTGGTCGTGGCCGCCGGCGTGCTCGCCTACGGCGTCCACGACCTGCAGGAGGCCGCCATCCTGCCCGGCCTGCACAACCTCGCCTTCGACGTCAGGGCGCAGGTCCCCGCCTCGAGCTGGTACGGCACCCTGCTCAAGGGCGTCTTCAACTTCAGCCCGGCCATGACCTGGCTCGAGCTGGCGACCTGGACCGCCTACCTCGTGCCGGTGCTCTACCTGTTCCTGCGCCCGTCCCAGCCGGCACCGGCCCCGGCTGCTGCCGTGGGGCAGCCCGAGGCCGTGCCGGTGCGGGCGGAGGCCACCCCCAGGCCCGGAGGTGCGCGAGGTTGACAGGACGACCGACTCCCTCCTTCCCGCCCCGTTCCGCCACCCGACCCCAGGAGCCTCCCGTGCCCTTCTCCCCCCTGTCACGCCTGTCGCGCCGGCCCGCCGCCCGCGGCGTGGCCGTCCTGCTCGCAAGCCTGCTCGCCCTCGCCGCGTGTGGCGGCTCGTCCGAGAACCACCCCAAGGGCTCGACGGTCCAGGTGAAGGCCGGGGACAAGACCTGCGAGGTGGCCACGGCGAGCCTGCCCGCCGGGGCGCACCGGTTCGCGGTGACCAACACCGGCAGCCAGGTCACCGAGGTGTACGTCTACGGCGAGGGCGACCGGATCATCGGCGAGGTCGAGGACGTCGGCCCGGGCACCAGCCGCGACCTCACCGTCGAGCTGGCAGCCGGCAACTACCAGGTGGCCTGCAAGCCGGGCATGCAGGGCGCGGGGATCCGCTCGGCCCTGACCGTCTCGGCCGGGACCGGAAGCTAGGCCGCCGGCCAGGCAGTTCCAGATGGCCGGTTTGTACCGTGGACGCGGTGAAGAGGACGTCAACGGTGGGTCGCGCGCTCGTGGCCGCGGTGCTCGGGCAGCTCGAGCTGGAAGGTCGAGTGCCCGATGTCGAAGTGCCCGGCCAGGCAGTCGCAGAGGCGGGCGAGCACGGCCGGGCCGGCGGCTTCCTCCTCGAGCACGACATGGGCCGAGAGCACGTTCATGCCGCTCGTGATCGTCCAGGCGTGCAGGTCGTGGACGTCGGCCACGCCGGGCGTGGTCACGATGTGCCTGCGCACCTCGTCCAGGTCCACGTCCTTCGGGGTGGCCTCGAGCAGCACGTCGACCGCGTCGCGGAGCAGGCTCCAGGTGCGCGGCAGGATGAGCAGGCCGATCAGGGCCGAGGCGATCGTGTCGGCGGCCCGGAAGCCGGTGGTCGCGACGACCACGGCGGCGATCACCACCGCGGCAGACCCCAGTAGGTCGGCGAAGACCTCCAGGTAGGCGCCGCGCAGGTTCAGGCTCCCGGCCTGGCCGCCGCGCAACAGCCACAGCGAGGCGGCGTTGCCGGCGAGCCCGACGGCGGCCACGACCAGCATCGGGCCGCTGGCGATCTCGGGAGGGTGGGCCAGGCGCCGCGCGGCCTCGACGAGCACGGCCAGGCCCACGCCGAACAGCAGCACCGAGTTGACCACGGCGGCCAGGATCTCCAGGCGGTAGTAGCCGAAGGTGCGGGCGGCGGTCGGGGGCCGGCCGGCGAACCAGATCGCGAGCAGGGCCAAGCCGATCCCGGCCACGTCGGTGAGCATGTGCCCGGCATCGGCGAGCAGGGCCAGGCTGCCGGTGACGAAGCCGGCGACGGCCTCGGCGACCAGGATGGCCAGGCTCAGGAGGAAGACGGCCAACAGGCGGCTTTGGCCGGCTCCCGCGGCGCTGGGGCCGTGGGCGTGACCCATCAGCCGGGCGCCCGGCCAAAGCCCCTCGCCCACGCCGATGCTGGCCGCTCTGCGCTCATGCTTCACAGTGCTCATGCTCACAGTATCGTGCCGCACCAGCGGAACCGTCGAACAAGGCCACGGCACGCTGCGGTCGGGCGCGGGTCGGCCAGGCGTGGGAGCGCCTTGGTGGGTGATAGCCGGCTGGCCCACGGAGCGCCGCCGCACGGGGCGTGCCTACAGCGGGCGTGCCACCCCGCTCCCGCCCAGCAGGGCAAGGAGCCGTTCGAAGCCACCCCTGCGTTTTACGGCGGACGTGCCACCCCTGCGGTTCTACAGCGGGCGGGCTGGCCTTGGCGGGCTCGTCCGGACGCCTTCGGCCCTGCGTGCCGGGGTCGGGGGGCGCTGGCGCCCGCCGACCGGCGCGCCCGGGCCCGGCCGGCCCTGCCACGCCGGCACCCACTGGGCTCCTGGGGCTCCCGAGCGTCCTGGGGCTCCTGGGGCTGCCGAGCGTCCTGGGGCTCCCGGAGCTCCCGGCGGGTCGGCGAGGCGGCGGGCCGGGCGCGCGGGGGCGGTGGCTGCCCTGGGGATGCCGGTCCGTCCGTTGGGGTAGGCGGGACCGGGTCGGGCCGACCCGGGGCGAGCGGACCGGTCCGCCCGCCCCGGGGCCGCTCTGGTCCCGGTGGCCAGGGGACGGGCGGGGGGGAGCCAGCGGGCGGTGAGCGCGCCAAGCACCGCGCCGTAGACCCAGTGCCCGGCCATGGCCCCGACCCCGACCACCGGCGTCAGCGGGAAGAAGTGGACCTGGGCCACAGGCCATGTCGCCAGGACGCCGAACAGGCCGAGGCAGATGAGGGTCCCGTAGGCGATGCCGAAGCGGACGCCGCGCCACGGCAGCATGGCGAACGCAAGCCCCATGCCGCCCCCGTTGCCGAGGAAGCGCCAGACGTAGCCCCAGAGCCAGTTGGCGTTGGGGTCGAGGAACAGCAGCTGGCCGATGCGGGGGATGGGGTCGTCCCACATGCCGACGAGCACGAGGCCGAGCCGCAGCATGTCGTAGATGCCGGTGGCGATGATCCCGGCCAGCCAGCCGACCAACGCCCGGCGCCCCCAGGTGCGATGGCGGAAGCCGATCAGCAGGATGCAGGCGACCGCCGGGATGAGCACGTACCGGGTGCCCGCAGGCAGCGGGAGCATCTCGGAGTAGGCGGCGGCCAGCGAGGTGATTGCGGCGAAGCCCAGGGCCAGGAACACCAGCCGCGGGTACAGGGAGGGCAGTGACAGGAGCGGCTGCAGCGCCGCGAGCAGCCGCTCGTCCTCGGCGGCGGCCTTGCGCGCGGTCGTCATCTGCCAGCCCTCGTGCTCCCCGGCCCGCTCGTGGCGCCCGCGCGGGGCCGGCGCAGCCGCGCCCGCCCTGGCCGCGCCCTGCCGGCCTCGGCGCTCCTGGACCTGCTCGTGCCGCCCACCGCCCGGTGCCGACGGGAGCGGCACCGGGCCAGGCGCCGCCCTGCCGGCGGGCCTGGCCGCGCCCGGGACGGGACGGCGGCCGGCCGGAGCGGGCGCCCCGCTGGCGGGGCGAGCCTGCCCCGCGCCGCCTGCACCCGTTCGGGGCGCCGGAAGCCTGGGATCAGCCGGTCCGCGACGAGGCCCTGACCAGGCGGGCCTGGGGTCGGGTCCGGGACGCGCCCCGGGGGCGGGGCCGGGCCCGGCGGGGTAGCCGGAGCCGCCGCCCCGCGGGCGGCCGGGACTCCCCTGGCCCGGCGGCGCGGGCGCGGCCGGCCGCCGAGCCGGCGCTCGGGGCGGGGTGGCCGGTCGGGCCGTGGGCGGGCCGGGCACAGGGCGGGGACCGGCGGAGGGATCGAGCCGCCTGGGGTCGGCGAACCGGGCGCGCGAGCTCGGGAGGTCGGCCTGATCCGGCAGAGGATGCGGCCATGCGTCCGGCCTGCTGATCGTCTCGGTCACGTGGATCCAACCCCTTCTCGCAGCCGTCGACCTGGCGCGACGGCCAAGCCGCGCCCGTAGGGCGCGACATGGCACAGGTTCGCCTGACAGCGACAGCTCGCAACGACAGGTCGGCGTGACACCACGTGGGGGCGTGGGGCCACCGGCTTCGTTCGGGTGGGGATGGGGGTCCCCAGGGGAGCACTACTCTACGAGCATCAGCCATCAAGTCAACTCGGCAGGACCAGCCGATCCTGGCCCGGCCCGGCTGGTCAACAAGATCTGATGAGCTCGATCGGAAATGCTCCTCAAGTCGGGTCGGAGTCCTGCCGATGCTCTGGCGTCGCCGACCGCTGAGGAGAGTCCGCGTTGCCACCGCCGCACCGCCCGAGCCGGCTGCTCCGCAATCTCGGCGTCGGCATGCTCGGCCTTGCCGTCGGGGTCGGGGCCGCCCTCGTGCTGCGCGACCCCGGGCGCCCGGCGCCGACTCCGTCGGTCCAGCGCCTGAACCTCCCGCGCGGCCCGGTGGAGGCGACCGTGGCCGAGCGCGCCCAGGCGCGGCGCCCGGTGGCCCCCGGCAGTGCCGAGGCCGCCGCCCAGCTGTTCCTCTGGGCCGCGGCCCGGGGCGAAACCCTCGCCACCTATGACCTGCTCGACCGCGCCGGGCATGCCAGGTACCCGGCGGTCGGCCTGTGGGAACTGGCCCAGGCGGACCGGCTCGAGATCACCGGTGGCCGCGTCACCGGCCACCGGCCGGCTGGCAACGGGGTGAGCGACGTTGCCGTCGAGGTCACCCACCCGGCCGCCATCGACCCGTTCGACGGGCTCAGCCCGGGCCGCACCGTCGAGGTCTGGCGCGTGCGCCGGGAGGCCGGGCAGTGGCGGGTCGCGGCCGACCCTGTATCGGTGCGTCCGCTGCTGCCCAGCGACCGCACCGCGCCCGCTGCCGTGCAGGCGTGGCTCGCCCGCCTGGCCGCCTGCGACGACCGGGGCGCGGCCGCCCTGCAGGCCCTGCCCGAGCTCTACGGCCCGGAGGACCTGCCGGCGCTGCCCTGCAAGGCCCGGGGCCCCTGGAGGGCCGGGGCCGTGCGCCCCTTCGGCGATGCCGGCGACCCCGCGCCCTACGTCTCGGCCTTCGGTCCCGACGCCGAGTCGTGGGGCCGGGTGGTCAG
>DASYUT010000028.1 GCA_036000965.1 Actinomycetes bacterium | reverse complement strand
TCACGGTCGACGGGGAAGTTGTCCTTGCCGCCCAGCCAGTAGTTCCAGATCCGGGCCGACTGCGGCACGCTGGCGTCGATCGGCGGCGGCTGCTGGCCAGGAGCGGACGAGCTGTCGGTCACGGCGGCGCTCTCCTTGGGGGATTGTGGAGCAGGTTGCTACACAACCTCAAGATCTCCACGCCCGTCAACCGCCGACCATTCCGTGCGGGGCTGGAGCCCCCGCTGCCCAATTGTCCAAGTCGGCGGAGCCCCACCCTGGGGGGCGTCCAGGTGGCGGTGGTGGCAACGCAATCCCCTCGAAACGGATACTTGACCGGCTCTCCGGCAAGGGTTACCGGGAGGCCACAGGCCGTCCCGGAGACTTCCCGGAAACCGCACGACGTCGGACTGCACGCCACGCACGCCACGACGGACCAACCGGGCGGCTGACCTGTGGTACTGCGTGGCCGCGCTGAGTGCCGTGGGGTGCGGTGTGCCTGGCGTGAGCAGCGTCAGCCGGGGGCTTCGGAGGCGTGCGCATCGCGCCCATGCTGGCCGCGATCACCAGCAGCATGGCCAACCCGTCCGTGGCGGACAGGGCTTGACGCAGGACCAGGTAGCCGGCGGCGGCGGCGATCGCCGGCTCCAGGCCCATGAGCACGCCGAAGGTGGCGGGCGGGAGCCCGCGCAGCGCGTGCAGCTCGAGGGTGTAGGGAACCAGCGATGACAGCACGGCGACGGCTGCTCCCAGGGCCAGGGTGGCCGGGTCCAGCAAGGCGGTCCCGGCGCTGACCACGCCGAGGGGCAGGCTCAGGAGCGCGCCGACGCCGAGCGCGACCGCCAGGCCGTCGGTCTTCGGGAAACGCCGGCCCGTCCGCGCGCTGAGCAGGATGTATGCAGCCCACATCGCGCCGGCCGCCAACGCGAAGCCAGTCCCCGCGAGGTCGAGGCGCTCGAAGTCGCTCCCGCCGAGCAGGAACACCCCGGCCAGTGCAAGGGCGGCCCACAGCGCGCTGGCCGCCCGGCGCGAGACGAGCACGGACAGGGCGAGCGGGCCAAGCACCTCCAGGGTGGCGGCCGCTCCCAGCGGAATGCGCTCGATGGCCTGGTAGAACAGGGTGTTCATGGCCGCGAGGGCGACCCCGAAGGCGCCCGCAAGCGCCCAATCCGCGGGGGGGAGGCCGCGCAGCCGCGGACGGCACACGGCAAGCAGGACCAGCGCGGACAGGGCCAGCCGGAGGGTCACCGTGCCCAGGGCGCCCGCCCGGAGGAACACCAGGGCCGCCACAGCGGCTCCGAACTGGACCGAGACCGCACTGCCGAGGACCAGCGCGGCAGAGCCGAGGCGACTGCCGCCCGTCGCCGCGGGGGTGGAGGATGTGCTACGCGCGTCCATGCCCGTCACGGTAGAGCCGGCCGATCGCCGCGTGAAATGCCGATCCGGTCGTGGTTATGCTCGTCGCGCATGACAATCGAGCTGCGCCACCTCCGCTGCTTCCTCGCCGTCGCCGAGGAGGCGAACGTCACGCGCGCCGCCGAGCGGCTGCACCTGACCCAACCCGCCGTCTCGCGCACCCTGCGCCAGCTCGAGCAGTACCTGGGCGTGCGCCTAGTGGACCGCTCCACCCACCATCTCGCCCTGACCGCCGAGGGCCAAGCCTTCCGCGACAAGGCGTCCGTCGCCGTCGCCGCCTTCGACGACGCGCTCGACCGCGACCGCCTGCGCACCTGGCCGCTGCGGTTGGGACACGCCTGGTCGGCGCTCGGGAAGTACACGACGCCGTTGCTGCGCCGGTGGGAGCAGGCGCACCCGGACACCCCGCTGGAGCTGCTCCGCATCGACGACCGCAGCGCTGGCCTGACCAGCGGCAGGGTAGACGTCGCGCTGCTCCGAGGCCCTGTCGACACTCCCGGCCTCGTCACCGAGCTGCTGTACAGCGAGCCCCGCGTGGCGGCCGTGCCAGCCGACAGCCCGCTGGCCACCCGCGCCTCGCTGACCCTGGCGGACTTCTCCGACCAGCCGGTCGCACTGAATCCCGTCTCGGGCACCACTACCCTGGACCTGTGGCCTCCCGCGGTCCGCCCGGCCACCGTCCTGACCGTCGCCACCACCGACGACTGGCTCGCGACCATCGCCGCCCAGCGCGCGGTCGGCGTCACCACATCCGCCACCGCCGACATCCACCCGTACCCCGGCGTGACCTATGTCCCCGTCACCGACGCGCCTGCCGTCCCCGTCAAGCTCGCCTGGAGGAGCGTCCCCGGCCACCCGGCCATCCCCGACCTGGTCGCCGTCGCGCGCGCCGTCATCGACGGAGGGCGCGCCAAGGAGGCTGCAGGCCCGTGACCTGAACGAAGCGGTGGAGCCGGCTCCACCGCCGCCAAGTCCGCGGCAAGGATCTCGCCTGCAGCCAGGGGGGTGTACACGGCTTGCGCCGGCTGGACCACGAGCCGGCCGCTCGCCAGGAGGGCGTCGATCTGGTGGCGAGCGTCCCGAAGGTCCTCGAGCAGCGGATCCCCGCTGCCCTCAAGGCCCCAGTAGGCCAGCTGCTCCGCCAACTCGGCGCCGGCAGAGGCCCCTGGTTCGAAACCAGCCACGCCCACCAGCAGAAACCGCAGGTCAGGCCGGGTCTTCGGAGCAGGCTTCCTGGTGAGGCGACGGCGGTCGGGGCCGCGGGCAGCAGACGGGCAGCAACCGCGAGTGAGCCTCCGCACCAACAGGGCAACAGTCATTATGCTGCCGTCGGGCGGGGCGTAGAGTGGCCTCGGCGACCCGGGGCTGTCCGATCCGAAGTGCCGGTGTTGAGGGTGCAAACCGGCCGCGCTGGACGGCAGCTCTGCCGTTGAGACGTCCCTCGTTCGACACCCCGGGCCGCCCTCGCCTCGTCGGAGAAGCTGTATGGATCACGCCATGATCGATCCAGGTTTGGATGGCCGGGTGGCATTGGTGACGGGAGCCAACCAGGGCATCGGCGCGGCGACCGCCCGCGCGCTCGCCGACCGGGGCGTGGCAGCCTTCCTCACCTACCTGCGACTCGACCCACGCGAGCAGTCCGGCGAACCCTATCCCGCTGCATACGGCCAAGTGCGCGCGGCCACCGCCGACCACGTCGCCCAGCAGATCCGTGACGCCGGTGGCCGCGCGGAGTGCATGGAGGCCGACCTCGCCGACTCCACCGTCCCCCGGCTGCTGTTCGACCGCGCCGAAGCCACGCTCGGCCCCGTCGAGATCCTGGTCAACAACGCCAGCGGCTGGCTGGCCAACACCTTCCTTCCCGTCACCCAGGACCGGTTCGGACGCAGCCTGTGCCCCGTGGACGCCGCAAGCCACGATCGGCAGTTCGCCGTGGACGCGCGGGCGTCGGCTCTGCTGGTCGCGGAGTTCGCCCGCCGCCACATCCAACGAGGCGCCACCTGGGGCCGCATCATCGGGCTCACCTCCGGCGGGCCCGGCGGCTTCCCCGAAGAGATCTCCTACGGCGCCGCCAAGGCCGCCCAGGAGAACTACACCATGTCGGCCGCGCAGGAACTCGGCCCCTACGGCGTCACCGCGAACATCGTCTACCCGCCGGTGACTGACACCGGCTGGGTCACCCCCGCTGTCGAGGAAGCCGCCATCGCCGCCAGCCCCCTCCGACATCTCGCCCAGCCCGACGACGTCGCCGAGGTCATCACCCTCCTCGCCTCCCACCAAGCGCGCTACATCACCGGGCAGATCATCCACATGGCCTGAACGCCATGTTGAGCTCTGGCGACCCGGGGAAGGCTGGCGGTGCGACCCGCCGTCCGGACCCGGCGGCTAGGCGGGCGGTGATGGCGGCGGCGAGGCTCTCCCATGCGTCCCGGGCACTGACAAGTGGCTCACGCTCCGTGCCCACCGCGGCGAGGAGGTCGGCGACCCCGGCCCGCACGCTCTCGCGGTAGACGTGCCCCTTGGCCGCCGCGCCTCCGAGGGTCGCCCGCAGCCGGATGTGGTGGCTGACCGGGCGCGCCTGGCCGCCGCCGCGCCAGGGCCGGGGCTCGCGGGTGGCCTGGACGACCTCGACCGCGACCCGTTCCTGTCCGGATCTGTGAAATCCGGGCACCTCGAGCAGCTCGTCGGCTCGGTCAGGGAGGTCGAGGAGCAGCCCGGCGCCGTGCGGGTCGGTCCACGCGTCCAACGCAAGTTCCACAGGGATCCATCCGGAGACGACCGCGCGCGCGAACCCCCAGTCCAGCAACGTCTGCTGGTACTCGGCCTGTGGGGGGCGGGCGAAGACGTGGGCGTAGGTGGCGGTGGCGCCCCCGGGATGGAGTGCGGTGGCGATCGCCGTGTCGACCCGTCCGTCCTCGCCCCGCGCGACCTCCAGGGCCTGGACCTCGAGCGGGTCGCTGCCGAGCAGCCAGGCAGCGGCGTCGAAGAAATGCACCCCGTGCTCGACGAAGATCCCGCCGCTGGTCTCGGGATCCCAGAACCAGTGGTCGGGTGGCAGGTGGTCGTCGCGGGCGAGGTTCTGGAAGGCGAAGTGCCGCAGGCGCCCGAGCAGCGGCGCGCCCGTGGGGCCCGAGAGCGCCTGCACCCGGTCCAGCAGTCGGTACAGCGGGTTCCAGCGCAGCACGTAGTCGACGCTCAGCCGCACCCTGTGTGCGCGTGCCGCCTGGACGACGGCCGTGGCCTCGCGCAGGGAGGTGGCGAGCGGTTTCTCGCAGAACACGTGCTTGCCGGCGGCGATCGCGGCGAGCGCCATGGGGGCATGGTGGGCCGGCGGGGTGGCGATGATGACGACGTCGACGCGGTCGTCGCCGAGCAGCGCGGCGTAGTCGGGGTGGGCGGCGATCCCGTGCCGGCCGGCGGTGGCCAGCGCCCGGGCACGGTCGGTGTCGGTCACGCCGACGGGCAGGAGCTGCGGGAGGTCGGCCGCCGCCGACAGGCAGAAGTCGCCGAACCGGCCGCAGCCGGCGAGCGCGACACCGAGGCGCTTCTTTGAGGGGGTCATTGGGCTGAGCCGGTCCGGTGGAGCCGGGCCACGCCGATGCGGGAGTCGGCCATGCCGTAAAAGACGTCGGCATCGCCGTCGCCGCGGGGGTCGATGCCGGTGGGGAACACCACGTTTGGCACGATGCCGTCGCGCTCCTGCGGCGTCTGCGGGTCGAGCAGGGGGTTGGGGGTCCGCCAGAGCACCTTGGTGACGTCCTCGGCGTCGAGCAGCATCGCGCCGGCGGCGTAGCGCACGTGCCGTTGGTACCAGACGCCCGGCTCCAGCCTCCCGGACACGCCGTGGTGGAGGACGAGCCACCCTTCCGGGGTGCGGACCGGCGGCGTGCCGGCGCCGATCTTCAGGTGCTCCCATGGCTGCTCGGGGAGGGCGACCGGCCGGTGCTGGGTGAACCGCGCCAGCGCCCGCAGGTCCCGGCTCACCTCGTCGACAGGGGCGAAGGACACCCAGATCCCGGGCCTCGGGTCCTGGACCCCGGCTGGCAGCGGCTCACCGGCGGTCGGGCTGACCCACGACAGATCCCAGATGGGCCGGTGCAACAGGGCGTAGGCGGGGCGGCCGTCCGGCGCGGCCACTGGTTCGGGGAACAGCACGGCGTCCTTGTTGGTGTACAGGTTGAGGTCGGCACGCAGCGACGGCTCGTAGGCGAACAAGGCGGGGCCGAGCCGTTCCCAGCTCGCCAGGTCGTTTGAGACCGCCAGGCCGATCCGGGCATAGAGCGGCCCGTAGGCCGCGTAGGTCATGACGTACAGGTCGAGGCCCGGGATGAAGGTGATGCGCGGGTCTTCCACGCCCGCGGTCGTGGTGTTGATCTCCCAGGTCTCGTCGGGCTCCAGGGCGACCCCGAGGCGCTCGACGGCGGCTGGCGTGCCGTCGCCGTCGAACAGCACTCGCGCCCGGCCGACCCGCGAGAAGTTCCCCTCGGCGACCAGGCGCGGGAACAGGTACAGCTGCCCGTCGCGGCCCCGCGCGCACGCCGGGTTGAGGACCCCCCAGGCCTCCCGGGGGTCGCTGGGGTCGGGCGTCATGAGCACGCCGAGGCGGCGGAGCGCCCAGCTGGGC
>DASYUT010000027.1 GCA_036000965.1 Actinomycetes bacterium | reverse complement strand
GCGGCTGGCCGACAAGCTCGAGTTCCACTACACGCCCAAGCACGGGAGCTGGCCGAACATGGCCGAGATTGAGCTTGGTGTCCTGGCCGGACAGTGCCTGGACCGGCGGCTGGCCGACCGGGCGACCTTGGAGCGGGAGGTCGCGGCGTGGGAGGCGACGCGCAATAGCACTGGCCGTGGCGTCGACTGGCGCTTCACCACCGACGATGCCCGCATCAAGCTCAAGCGCCTCTACCCTGTAATTCAGGGCTGACAGGCCACTAGTCGCTGGTGCTCCCATCTGCTGTGAGTCCTGCCGAGGGCACAGGGACAGATCGGGAACGGCGGCGGCCCGCGCTGAGCTGTCGTCCCGCCTTGGGCCTGCCCCCTGCTCCGCCCCTCACGCGCCCCTGCTGTGCCCCCCTCACGCGGCCCAACAGGGCGGCCTGGTGCACCAGGGCCGGGCCGGCAGGGGACCGACCAGCGCGTCCACAATCACCAACTCCCGCAGACCGCACCCTGGGTGGGCGGGCTGATCGAGGGCGTCTTCGGCCCAGCCGCGTCGGCTGAGCGTCGGGCGGAGCGAAACCGGAGCGAAACCAGGCCCGGCGGGATGGCGTGACCGGGCCGGGCGGCAACCACGTTTCCGCTGGTGGTGGCGGTGGTGGCAGGGACAGGATTCGAACCTGTGAAGGCATTGCCGGCGATTTTACAGGTCGCAGACCCGGCTCCCCTTCAGTCCCCTCGCATCCCCGCCGGACCCCGCTCATCGCCCGCGACCAGCACAAACGGCCTGCCGACAGCCTCTGTCGTCACTCGGCATCCCCGCCTGTCCCGCCCCGCGCGGCCTGGTGTGGGGCGGAGGGAAAGTGGAGCGAAATCCCGGCCGCCGTTTGGCCCAGAGTTCCGCACCTATGTAGTGGGCAACGTCCTGTGCCACCTGCGGGACGCGACCACCCGCTATCTCGACAGAGCTTGTCGCCATGTGCTACAACTAGCACATGGCGACAGTAGGAGTGCGTGAGCTCAGGCAGCGGGCGAGCGAGTTGCTGCGGCGTGTCGAGGCCGGCGAGACGATCGAGGTCACCGACCGAGGCCGCCCGGTCGCCGTCCTTGCCCCACTGCCGGACCGCAGCCCGATCGAGCGCCTCAGCGCCGCCGGCGACCTCGTCCCCAGCCAGCACGACCTGGACGACCTGCCCGACCCGTTGCCCCTGGGACCGGGCCAGGAACCGCCGTCGAGCATGCTCGCACGCCTCCGGCGCGATGAGCGCTAACAAGGCGACCTACCTCGACTCCTCCGCGCTCGTGAAGCTCGCCGTGCGTGAACCGGAGTCCGCGGCCCTGCGCCGCTACCTCCGGCGCCGACGGCCGCTGATCGCCAGCGCCCTCGCCCGCACCGAGGTCACGCGGGCGCTGTTGTCGCTTGGACCGGAAGCGGTCCGACGCGGCCATGACGTCCTCGCCCGCGTCGACCTTGTCAGGATCAACGATCGCGTCCTGGACGCCGCCGGCGGGATGCTGCCGGTCGAGCTCAGGTCCCTCGACGCTATCCACCTGGCGACCGCGCGGCAGCTCGGCGCTGACCTGGCCCGGATCGTCACCTACGACGACCGGATGGCCGCGGCAGCCAACCAGCTCGGCTTGACCGTCGCGCGACCAACCTGACAGAACCTGTGGGTGCCAGATATTCGGTTCACATCATGCGACCTGCGCGTATGCATGGATCAGCCCACCGAGCCGGTCTCGTCGCACGACCCTCCCAGCCGGCGCCAGGACAACTGGTTCGTCGGGCTCCAGCGGCGCTGTCGGCCCCAAGGCCCGGTGCGGGCGGTGGCGGTTGTAATGGTCGGCGGGCGCGGTTGCATCTGGTCGGTCGGCGGCATCCTGACGTCGCGGCAGCGGTCTGGCGTCAGATCGCCAAGGCGAGCTCGTCGAACGTGACCACGACTCGACAGGTCATCGGCACCCCAGACCGCGAGCTCGTAGTGTCCTCGGCGAACGTTCTGGACCAGAGCATGCCCGCTGATGACGACCCTGGCGCTGCGGTCCTCTTGAGCCCACGCATTGGTCGAAGCCTCGCCTTCAATCTGCCATGATCCGCCTCGACCCGGTTGTTGGCATACCGCTCGGTACGATGCCAGGCAGCCGGCAGCAGCTCCGCCAACACCACCGGATACGTTGGCGCCAAGTCGGTCACGACCTCCGAGGGCGTGACCCTGCTGGTGCAGATGGCCTGCTCGAAGAACCGGCGGGCCGGCCCCATGTCGCGCCGCGGCGAGACGAAGATGTCGATGACCTGCCCGAACTGGTCGATGGCGCGGTAGACGTACCGCCAGCGGCCTGCGACCTTCACATAGGTCTCGTCCACCTGCCAGCGGTCACCCACGGCGTGGCGGCAGGGCCGGGCGGCGTCGGCCCAGCGGCGGCGTGAACCGCACCACCCAGCGGTAGCTGGTGACGTGGTCGACCTCGATCCCGCGTTCGGCGAGCAGCTCCTCCACGTCACGGTAGGACAGCGCGAAGCGCGGGTACCAACGCACCGCCACGACGATCACCTCTGGCGGGAAGCAGAAGCCAGCGAACGCAGAGCCTGCCATGGGTGCCGGAGAGCGAGTTCTCATCGTTACAGTCTGCCGGCCTCGCTTGCAGCAGGTGCAACAGCGCCTCGGCCGGACCGGCGAGCGCTGCGGCCAGCCACGCATCACGCTCAGTGCTGCGTTCCTCCACGAGGTGCTGAAACGGTGGCAGCTTCATGCTCATAGAACGCGCCATGCCAGGAGCCTTGCCCAAGAGAGCAAGGCTCCTGGCTGATCGTCGACGGTCGGCACCGAGTCACTTAGCTGACGATCTGGACGGAGTCCCTTCCCTCGATCGCCACTCCGCCGACCGTCCTGCCCCTCAGGATCCCCTCGGTATCGCCGAGCTGGAAGCCCGTCTGCTGGACAGAAAACCGGCACACCAGATCGCGGCGACCGTCGCCGTTCACGTCCTGCGCGTTCTTGGCGCAGCTGACGAGGCTGTGCTCGTCGCCGGTCCTGCCGAACGTGAGCGAGGTTCTGTCCACGACGGCCGGCGCGTCAAAGCCGGCCGCGGAGAGGACAGCCACCGCGACGGTGCGGTCCCGTCGGAGGCTGATGCGGTTGGGTGTGGTCCTGGGCAGGATGTCGATGCCGACCGGCCGCACCGATGGCGACGGGGACTCGAACGCCCCGATGTCCACCGTCGCGGTTCCGTCACCGTCGCCGTCCACCGGACGGGCGTTGCCGTCGAAGTCGATGCTGGGAGCCGTCTGTGCCGTCCCTGCGTCGATCGCCGGCGAGCCGGCCTGGAGGTGGTAGTCGTTCTGGGAGGCGTCGACGAACAGCGGGTCAGCGGAGATGTTGCCAGCGAGGCCGGTCTGATCGGCGATCGCCGAATAGTTGGTGCCGTTGCCGAACACCAGGTTGTTTTCCCAGACCGGCGGGTTTCCGCCGCCGAACTGTAGCCCGATCTGGTTACCGACCACGATGTTGTTGCGGTAGACGTCGCTGCCGAATGAGTCGACGAGGAGCCCGACCGGGTTGTCGACGATGGTGTTGTTGACGACGACCGGCGCGGCCTCCGCGGGGAGGACCATGTTGATCGCCCGGCAGGGGTTGTGCTCGAAGACGTTGTTGGTGATGCGGGGGGCGGAGCCGTTGATGAAGGCCACCACCCCGGAGAGGAACTGGCTGTCGCAGGAGTTGTTGCGGAACACGTTGCCGTCGATGATCGGCGACGCGACGTTGCCGCCGATGGCGGCGCCGAAGCCTCCGGCCTGCTCGGTGTTGCCTTCGAAGATGTTGCCTTGGACGAGGGTGCCGGCGCCGGACACGGCCATTGCCGCCCCGAAGGTCGCCGACGCTCCCGTCACCGTGAAGCCGACGACGGCTCCTGCCGGGCCGATCGTGACCGCGGTCCCGCCTGCCACGGCGATCGTGGTCGCCGCGGCTCCACCAGTGCTCTGCACCCGCACGTCTTTCTGGTGGAAGTCCAGGTTCTCCGTATAGGTGCCGGGGTCCACCAGCACGGTGTCCCCGGAGGCTGCGGCGTCGAGCGCGGCCTGGATGGTCGGGAAGGTGCCGGGGACGTGCAGGTCCGCGGCGAGGGCCGGCTGAGGTACCAGCGCCAGGAACATTGCGAGGCCTATCGCGAGGGCGCCTGTGCAAGCGACCAGCGAGGCACGCTTTCGATGCGGCACGGCTATCAGGGTATTCGCCTCCCGAATGTCTTCATGCTGTCGTTGTTCCTAAACGTTCATGAGAGCTGAACTGTTACGCAATGCCTGGGTATGGGCGGCGGCCATGCCGCTGCTATAGGGGCTTGGCTGGACGGTGTCGACGGCGTTGTTGCATTGAGCGATCACCCGTCCGACTGCCTCCACTTCGCCGCTCAAAGACGACAGACCATCGGCACGACCGAGTGGTTCGAGCCTTTCTTGGCGCCCTTCCATGACGCAGAGCCTCCACTTTGCTGGGCTTCCCGGCGCATTCCGGCTCAATGCAACAGTGCCGGTAGGAGCCCGCCGGCGGTGGGGGGAACCGCCGGCGGGCGATGGCGTCTCGGAGATTACTTCGGGATCCGGGGTCACGACCAGGAAGAAGGCCGGCAGAACACCGGCAGGATGGCGGAGCGGAGCCTACGTGATCGTCGGGAAGCGACTCAGCCGTGCGACGAGAAGGCGGCACAGACGGAGCACGCGACCCAGATCACGACCTGCGCGCCGCCGGCCGAGGCCGTTCTTGGCCAGCCCCGCGTGGCCGGCTCGACATCGCCGTGGTGTGCCGGGTTCGCAGCGATCGACGGGATCGGCACGAGGTCCTCGAGGTCCGTTTGAGCGGCGGGCAGGACGCGGTCCAAAGCGGCCTGCAGCACGCGGGCGGAGGGAACCTCCATCGGAGATGGCACGGCGATGGACCTCCTGTGCGGCCGCTGGCGGCGGCGGGCATGTCCAGGCTCAGCGACGTGTGCCAGGCCGCGGGGACCTCGCGTCACAACGCGGGTCAGGAAGGTCAGGACGAGCGGCCGACAACCGAGGCGCTGCGCCATTTCCGCTTGCCCGGCTGGCTGCGTCGGGGCGGGCTGCGAGCGTCTGGACGAGCCGGCGACGCCACCACTCGACCAGCAGCGTGCCAGCGATCGTGGGGAGCACTCACGGGACCAGCACGGCCGGTCCCTGCAGGGGCCCGTCGACGGTGAGGGCAACCACCACCAGGGCGGTCACCAGCGCGAGGTAGGAGCCCCCCTGGCCGTGCACGCAGGCGTGAGCCCCAGCCGCGGAACCGCCGGGCGCGCCGTAGCGTCCCAGCACCGCCAGGGCATAGGTGAACACCGCGACCGGCACCAGCCACCACAGGTCCGCTCGGTACCCCACGACGAGCACGACCGCAGACAGGCTCACCGCCAGCACGGCCCAGACATAGGCGCCGCTGAC
>DASYUT010000026.1 GCA_036000965.1 Actinomycetes bacterium | reverse complement strand
CCGCCGACGCCGGCGCTTCCTTGGGCCGTGAGCCCGTGGGTTAGTCTGGCGCTGGGGCCTTGACCTTGACGGGTCGCGCACTGTGCTTGGAGCACGCCGGTCAGACTTTCGGCTTCCGACCGAGGCCCCCGGGCATCCCTGGTATCTGGCCCACGGTGAAGGTGAGGAGACGGTCTGGCGATGCGGGAGCCGCAGGAGATCGAGGACGAGGAACACGAGCGGGTCGTGGAGCGGGTGGCCGCGGTCGATGTGGCCAAGGCGTCGGGCATGGTGTGCACGCGGGTGCCGCACCCCTCCAGGCCGGGCAAGCGCCTCAGCAGGGTGTGGGAGGTGGCGGCGACCACCGGCGCGATCATCCAGCTCGGGGAACAGCTGGTGGGTCAGGGAATCGAGAAGGTCACGGTCGAGTCGACCTCGGATTACTGGCGTGGGTTCTACTACCTGCTGGAGGCGGCTGGCCTGGGTGTGCAGCTGGTCAACGCCCGGGAGGTGAAGAACGTCCCGGGCCGCCCGAAGACCGACCGGCTGGATGCGGTGTGGCTGGCGAAGCTGACCGAGCGGGGCATGCTGCGGCCCAGCTTCGTCCCGCCCGCCGAGATCCGCCAGCTGCGCGACTATACCCGGCTGCGGGTCGACCTGACCCATGAGCGCACCCGCTACTGGCAGCGGCTGGAGAAGCTGCTGGAGGACGCCCTGATCAAGGTGTCGTCGGTGGCGAGCACGCTGGACACCGCTTCGACCCGGGACATGCTCGAGGCGCTGATCGCCGGCCAGCGCGACCCAGGGGTGCTCGCCGGCTTGGCCCGCGGCAAGATGAAGGCCAAGCGTGGTGCCCTGGCCGAGGCGCTCACCGGCCGGTTCGACGACCACCATGCTGAGCTCGCCCGGATGCTGCTGGACCAGATCGACGCGCTGAGCGTCCAGATCGGCACGCTCACCACCCGCATCCAGGAACTGCTGGCGGCGATCCCCGCCGCCCAGGGCGTGGACGCCGACGGCAGCACCGGCCCGGGCGCCGGCACCGGGACCGACGCGGTGGTGCTGCCGGCCGCCGCCCGCCTGGATGCGATCACCGGCATCGGCCCAGGCGCCGCGCAGGTCGTCCTCGCCGAGGTTGGGCTGGACATGGGTGTCTTCCCCAGCCCCGCCCACCTGGTGTCGTGGGCCAAGCTGTGCCCGCGGACCATCCAGTCCGGCGCCAAGACCCGCGCCGGCAAGACCGGCAAGGGCAACCCCTACCTGCGGGGCGTGCTGGGCGAGGCCGCCGCCGCGGCCGCCAAGACCGACACCTTCCTCGGCGAGCGCTACCGGCGCCTGGTCAAGCGCCGCGGCAAGCTCAAGGCCCTGGTCGCCGTCGCCCGCTCCATCCTGGTGATCGTCTGGCACCTGCTCGCCGACCCCACCGCCCGCTACCACGACCTTGGCGCCGGCTACTACGCCAGCCGCATCGACAAGGGCAAGAAGGCCCGCAACCACATCCGCCAGCTGGAAGCCCTCGGCTACAGGGTCACCCTCGCCCCGGCAGCCTGACCCTCGACCGCACAACCACATCCCGCAGCACTGGAGCCGGCTTTGCCGGCTGCTGCCGCCTGCCCGGCCGAGGTCTGTTATTTTCCGGTCAG
>DASYUT010000025.1 GCA_036000965.1 Actinomycetes bacterium | reverse complement strand
CAATCGATGTTGCCCGAGGGTCGTCGGGTCATCCCCGGTGGGAGTCGCTCCCCAGCTTGCCATCCCCGTCCGAGCAGTTCCGCACCTCGGACGGATGACCCTCGCTGTCGGGCGGCTCGGCCGTCGGCACGTCCACACGCTCGCCCGCGGCAGCGGCCACGGTCGCTTCGTCGGCAGCTCGGATCGCCTCGTCCCATTGGGCGATTCCAATGACCCCAGCATCACGCCACCCGAATCCCACCGGCCACACTGTTGTCGCGCCCGCTACCGCCCTCTCCAGGTGCGCGCCGTGAAGGCTCGCGTCCTCTAGGTGCGCGCGGTGGAGCCACACCCTCTCAAGGTGCGCGCCGCCGAGGTGCGCCTCCTCAAGGTGCGCGCCGCCGAGGTCCGCGCCCTCAAGGTGCACGCCAGCAAGGTCTGCCTTGCGGAGATCGACGTCGCGCAGGTCAAACCGATCCGGGTCAGGCCCATTGAGGGTGTCCGCGATGCTTCTGACATGGAGCGGCCGAGGCCATCGAAGTTGAGCCACTCAGGACAGGGGCGTGTTCGTGTCGACCGGTTCGCCGATGGGGTAGGTGACGCCGGTCAACCGCTCGGACTCCTGCCACAGGCGGCGTTGCGCCTGGGGGTCGTGGGAGGCGGGGGTGGACTGGACGCGGGTCGGGTAGCCGGTGAACTGGGCCCGGCCGGGTGGGCCGTAGTAGCCTCCGCGTACGTCCGGGTCGACGGCGGCGCGCACTGTGGACAGGGTGCCCATCTGGGGGCTTTGCAGCAGCCACCAGGTGAGCATCCGCAGCCGCGGGCTCATCGCGACCCGGACCAGGGGGGACAGCTCACGGCCGAACTCGGTGCGCGCATTGCCGGGGTGCGCGGCCACCGCGATGGTCGGTGCGCCGGCCGCGCCCAGCCGGCGTTGCAGCTCGTAGGTGAACAGCAGGTTGGCCAGCTTCGACTGGAAGTACGCGGTCTGGTAGCGGTACCCGCGCTGGAAGTGGAGGTCGTCGAAGTTGATGGTGCCGCGGCGGTGGCCGATGCTTGCGACCGTCACGACCCGCGAGCCGGGCACCGCCAGCAGCCGGTCCAGGATCAGCCCGGTGAAGGCGAACGGGCCGAGGTGGTTGGTGGCAAGGGTGAGCTCGAAGCCATCCTCGGTGAGGCGGTGGCGTGGCATCATCCCCCCGGCGTTGTTGATGAGCAGGTCGATTCGTGGCCAGTCCGTCCGTAGCTGGGTGGCGGCCCGGTGGATCGACGCCTGCGACGCCAGGTCCAGCTGCAGCGTGCTGACCTCGGCGCTCGGTGCGGCGGTGGCGATGCGGGCGGCGGCGTCGGCGGCCTTGTGGGGGTTGCGGCAGGCCAGCACGACGGTGGCGCCGTGCTGGGCGAGCAGCTTGGCCGTCTCGAAGCCGAGCCCGGTGTTGGCGCCGGTGATCACGGCCGTTCGTCCGCGCTGGTCAGGGATGTCGGTCGCGGTCCACCGCTGGCTTGTCGTGCTGGGGCGCATGGTCGTGCCTCCGATCTTGGTGCGCGGGGCTGTGGCGTTGGGGCGTGGCCTGGTGCGTGAGCGGGCCTCCGTGCCGCTATAATCGGGACGGCTGTCCCGCCTTTGCCCACTATACGGGACGGCCATCCCGGTTGTCTACCATCGCAAGGAGGCGTTGCGCAGCGGTGGCGAACAAGCCCACGTTGGCCCAGGCCGACGCCGACCAGCCCGGCAGGGCGCTGCGTGCCGATGCCCGGCGCAACCGGGCCCGGGTGCTGGAGGTGGCCGCCGAGGTGTTCGCCACCGAAGGGTTGTCGGTACCGGTTCACGAGATCGCTCGGCGCGCCGGGGTGGGCACCGGTACGGTCAGCCGCCACTTCCCCACCAAGCAGGAGCTGTTCGCGGCGATCCTGCTCCGCCGGATGGAGCAGCTCACCGGCCAGGCGGACGCGCTGGCCGACGCGGAAGACCCCGGCAGCGCGTTCTTCACGTTCTTCGCCACCCTGGTCCATGCGGGCGCGGCGAACCGGGGCCTGGCCGAGGCCCTCGCCGGCGCCGGCTACGACCTGGAGACCGCCGCCGCGCGCGCCGGGGTCGACGTACCGGGCAGGCTGCGCGACCTGCTCGCCCGCGCCCAGCAGGCGGGAGCGGTCCGGACCGACATCGACTACGCCGACGTGAAGGCGCTGCTAGCGGGCTGTCTGGCACGAGAGGGCGGCAGCGACGGCGCTGCGCTGGACCGGGTCATCGCCGTGGTCTGCCAAGGGCTTCGGACCAGGCGCAGCTGAGCGACCGGGCGGGACTGGCAACACGCCCGGATGGGATGCATCCGTCGGCGACTGGTTGGGTCAGCGGGACACGCCGGGATGGGGATGGCAAGGCTGCCGCCAGGGACCCTGGCGTGCGGTCGCGCCGATGCGGTCGCGCCGCGGACCCGGAGGAGCCAGCGGCGAAGGCAGAGCAACGCGCCAGCGGCCCGGCAGACATCCCGAACCCGGTCCAGCAGCCCCGCCAGCGGCGCAGCGCCCAAGCGCCTGCCAGCTGGGCGACCGCCTGCTCCACCAGCGCGCGCAGCCCCGCCTGCTCCCGGTTGGAGGCCCGCTGCCCGCCGGTGAGCCGGTCGATGGTGCGGCGATCCCCGACCGGGGCATGCCAGTGGTCACGCAAGCGGGCCAGCCCCCGGAACCCCCGGTCAAGCAGGCTGGCGACCTCGACGCCGTCCAGCGCCTGCTCCAGCCCTGCCAGCGCAAGCAACTCGTGCTCGTGGCAGCTGCCCGGCCAGCCCCCGCCCACCCACAACAGCTCGCCCCAGATCGTGCTCACCGCCAGGCCCTGAGCGGTGTGGGCGTGCCGCTTGGCGTCGTCCAGCACCCTGCTGGTTGGTCCAGCCGCTGGGCCGTTGCACCCGGGTCGCCAGCCCGTCCACGCACACCGCCTCGCCGGAGGTGGCCATCTCCGCCAGCAGCTCACGCAGGTCATCCAGGGTGGTGACAGCGGAGCAATCGTCGTGGGTAGCGATGCCGGCGCGTGGGGCCAAAAGTGCGGGTTGACGTATAGTACAGTCACACGTATCATATAGTGCCATGAAAGAAACGAGCAGTCGGCAGGGCCCCCAGGGCTCTCGAAGCAACCTGCTGGACCGGTTCATGCGCGCCCAGCCCGCCCTGCAGCGTCGACTCGCAGCGGAACTGCCCGAGGACCTGCGCGCCGAGGTGGGCGCGGTGACCCTGCACCAGCTCGGTGCCCTCCACACCATCCACCGCCGCGGCGGCGTGACCATGAGCGAACTCGCCGATGCCCTGGGGGCGACGTCGATGAGCACGGCGACCCAGATGGGAGATCGCCTGGCGCGCCTCGGCCTGGTGCAGCGAGACCACGACGGCCGGGATCGTCGCGTCGTTCGTCTCTCCTTGACTCCACGAGCACGCACACTGCTCGAACGCTCGCTTGCTCTTCGGCGGCGTGCCCTGAAGGAGGCCCTATCCAGCCTCGACGACGGGGAGCTGGCAACTCTGGTCGAGCTGACTGAACGCGTCGTGGGGTCATCGCTTTCCAGCGAGGATGTCGCATGAGTCTGGGGACACCGGGATCTCCGCCCATCTCCGAGGCGCCCCCTCCCAACGAAGGCGAGGACGTCATCACGGTGCGCGGGCTGGTCAAGCGCTACGGCGATCTGGAGGCCGTAG
>DASYUT010000024.1 GCA_036000965.1 Actinomycetes bacterium | reverse complement strand
CAGGCGCTGACCCTCAAGGTGCTCGGCCCCGGGGTCAGCGTCTTCGGCGATGGGCCCGACGGCGGCCGCGAGGCCACCTTCGAGGGTCCGATGCGCTTCCCTGAGCCCGGCAAGTCGTGGGGTGGCTACGGGATCGTGCAGGCGAAGTTCAAGCAGCGGCCGGCGGGAGACGGCAAGGATGCCGCCTGGCTCCTCGGCCAGGTGCAGGCCGAGCTCGAGCGGTGGGCGGATCCAACGTCCAAGCGTGTGCGGCACGGGCGGCCGCCACGGTATGTGCTGTTCACCACCAACGTGGTGCTGTCGGCAGTCGTCGGGAGCGGCGGTATAGACCGCGTGGATGAGCTGATCGCCGGCTACGCCGAGCGGCTGGGGCTGCGGGGTTGGCGGGTGTGGCACCACGACCAGTTGTGCAGCCTGCTGGACGCCCACCGCGATGTCCGTCTCACCTACGCAGCGCTGATCACCCCGTCAGACCTGGTGGCGCAGCTGGTCGAGTTGCTCGGCGGTGCGGTTGCCACCGTCGGCCAGCGGCTGGTGGTCCAGGCGGCCAAGGAGCTGACCGCGCAGCGGTGGGTGCGGTTGAGCGAGGCTGGCCAACCCACCAACGAGAAGCTGCCGCTCAGCGAGGTCGCCGTCGACCTGCCGGCCAGGGGTAACCACGTGCGCACCAGACGCGCGCAGGACCTGCGTGTTCGCCGCTTGTACGGCCCACGTGTTCGCCGGCATCGGGGCCGGGGGCTGGATCAGGTGCCCGGTGTGGTCGCCTACCTGATCGTCCGGGGCGACACCGTCCTTCGGCCGTCTCGTGCGGCGAAGCTCGACCCGCGCACGGTGGTCCTCGGCGGGCCCGGACAGGGCAAGTCGACGCTGGGGCAGCTGCTGTGCCAGGCCTACCGGGTCGCCCTGCTGACCGACCGGCCAGAGGAGTCCATGGGGCCCATGGCAGCCGAGGTGCTGCGCTCGCTGCAGTCGCAGCTCGACGGCCTGGGTATCCCGATCCCGTCGTGCCGTCGGTGGCCGGTGCAGGTCAGGCTCAGCGAGTACGGCGACGCGATCGCCGGCGGCGAGGACGTCAGCCTGCTGCGGTTCCTCGCCGACCAGCTCAGCCGGCACGAGCCGGGCCTGGTGACCGCCAACAGCCTGCGGGCATGGCTGCACAACTACCCGTGGCTGCTGGTGCTCGACGGGCTCGACGAAGTCGTCGCCCCAACGGTCCGCGAGTCGCTGCTGCAGCACGTCAACGACTTCCTCACCGAGGCGGCATCGGCCGACGCCGACCTGATGGTGGTGGCCACCAGCCGCCCGCAGGGCTACGCCGAGGAGTTCTCCCAGGCCTACTACGAGCACCTGGAGCTGCTCAAGCTCGATGAGCAGCAGGCAATCGGGTACGCACGCCGCCTGGCGGCGGTGCGCCATGCCGGCGACCCGGACACCGAAGCGCAGGTGGTCGCCCGGGTCGAGCAGGCCGCCGTGGAGCCAGTCACCGCGCGGCTGATGCGGTCCCCGCTGCAGGTCACGATCATGTCGCTCCTGCTGGAGCGGCGGGTGCGCGCCCCGCAGGACCGGCACAGCCTGTTCGACGCCTACTACCAGACCATCTACGAGCGGGAGATTGCCAAGTCCCGCGCGATCGGTGATCTGCTCGAGCAGCAGCGCCGCAACGTCGACTGGCTCCACGACCAGGTCGGGTTGCTGCTGCAGCGTCGCGCCGAGCACGCCGGCGACGCCGAGGCGCTGCTGCCCAACCAGGAGCTGCACGACCTGGCCGTGCAGCGGCTGCACAAGCAGGGTTTCGTCGACGCCGAGGCTGACCGGCTGGCCGCCGGGTTGGTCAAGGCCGCGACCGACCGGTTGGTCCTGCTCGTGCCAAGAACCCAGGATGCGGTCGGCTTCGAGGTCCGCAGCCTGCAGGAGTTCATGGCCGCCCGCGCCCTGGTCGCCGACGACGACCCCACGGTGCTGCAGCGCCTCGAACAGCTCGCCCCGTCCGCGCATTGGCGCAACACCTGGCTGCTCGCCGCCGGACGGACGTTCGCGCAGCGTGAGCATCTGCGCGACCGGATCGTGACGCTCCTGGACGACGTCAACGCCGCCGATCTGCTGTCCGTGCTGGTGGTGCCGGGCGCGCGCCTGGCGGCCGACGTGCTCGACGACGACATCACGACGCAAGCGCCGCGCTACCGACGGCTGTTCGCCACCCACGCCCTCGCGCAGCTGCAGTTCCCCCCCGATGCTGCACAGCGAGGCCTGGCCGACACCCTGCGCGAGGCCTGTCTAGCCGACCCGCAGATCCGCGCGCTGGTCGACCAGGCCCTCGACCAGGCCCTCGCCGGCAGCACCGCGGCGGCTGCTGCCGCCATGGCAGTCCTGGCCCACTGGGAGGAGGGCACCGGCGGATTCGCCATGACCGCTCGGCAGCGGCTGCACCGTCTCGTCGATGAGCTTGAGCCACGCCAGCAGCGCCGGCTGGCTCCGCTGGCATGGCTGTACCCCCACGGGCCGCTGCGGCCAGTGGCCGCAGCGGCCGACCCGAACCGCAAGGCGCGGGAACACACCCTGGCCAACCTGGTCCGGGGCCACCTACGAGCCGATGGCGCCGACGCGGCGGCCGCCAAGGCCGTCACGCTGCTCCTCGAGCGGCTCGCCCGGGTCCGGCTCGTCCCGCAGGCCCACGACCCAGCCCTGTACGACATCGTCTACGACGACGGCGTGTTCGACGACGGCGACACGCTCAGCGACCCGAAGGTGCTCGACGTCGTCGTCCCTGCCGTCGAGGAACTGGCACGGCAGGATTGGCAGGCCGCCGGGGCCCTCCGCAGCGTCTTGGCGAACTGGCTCGCGCGCCGCCCCGCCGGTGAGGGCCTCCCCGGATCCGCCGGGATGTGAACCCGTGGCGGTGTCCGGCCAGTCGGCTCGGTGGCCTTTGGCGAGAGCTCCGGCGCGGATGCTCCAGCGTTCAGCGTCATACGGCCAGGACCTGGCGACACCTTGCCGGGTATTGCGGGACCGGCTTGAGGACCGGTTCAGACCGCGCGACCCGTGTTGGCACCTCGAGCGAGGTGGCAGCAGCTTCGCTGAGCAGTAGGGCTGGTGCGGCAGTGAATGTGTAGAGCGTCAGGAAAATGTCAGTGGTCGCGCACGCGGAATGTCAGTGGAAGGTCTGTGGCTGTCCGACCACGGAATGTGACTGCCACAGTGCGCACCGGCCGTCCGGGCTGAGGTCCTGGCGCTCCCGCTTGGCAAGGATATGACGCCGGGGCGTTACCCCTGCTGTGAGGTGAGTCCGAGTTGCCGCAGTCAGGCGAGGTGTCCTCAAGGCTCCAGGCATGGATGATCCTGCCCTCCCGCAGCCGGAAGATGGACACCTCACCGACCCGTTCGAAGCGGCGCCCGGTCGGCCCATGCCCGAGCCATTCCCCTAGGTGAGTGGCGGAGCAGGTGAACCGGCCGACGACCTTGTCGCCCTCGGCGATCAGCTCCACGATCTCCATCTGGACGTCGGGGAAGCTGGCCCGGAACGGCGCGTTCCATCGCTTCGTAGCCGGGGCGAGCTCGGGTGCGTAAAGCTCGTCGATGACCTCTAGGCGGCCGCCGTTGAGGACCTCGAGGACCAGCTGCCGGACGACCGCCTTGTGGCTTCCGACACGGTTCTCCTCCCCAGCGTGCGCGGATCGGGCTGGTCCTAGTTTCCACGCGGCGCGTACATGATCACGGCCACCCCAGCCAGGCACAGGGCGGCGCCCACCAGGTCGTAGCGGTCGGGTCGGAAGTCATCGAGCAGCATGCCCCAGGCCAGGGAGCCGGCCACGAACACCCCGCCGTAGGCGGCCAGGATGCGCCCGAAGTGGGGGTCGGGTTGGAAGGTGGCGACAAACCCGTAGGCGCCCAGGGCGAGGATCCCGGCACCGACGAAGGCCAGGCCGCGGTGGTCGCGGACGCCTTGCCAGACCAGCCAGGCACCGCCGATCTCGGCCAGCGCGGCCAGGGCGAACAGCAGGATCGAGCGCAGCACCGTCATGGCCGTCACCCTAACCTGCGGCCAGGCTGGCTTGCGGCCGGGCCGTCAATCCGGACCGAGGACGGACCGGAGTGGCTAGTGGCAGGCACCTCCACAGCCACACTATGCGGTCGCGGCTGCGGGGCGGATGCGGCGTCGCCACCACCACGCCCCGGCGTTTGCCGGCAGCGGCCAACCCCAGCAGGGCAGCGGGCACGAGCGCGTCGGTAAGGGCCCGCTGCCAAATAACCTGGCCAGGTGGAGTGCTGCCTTCCTCGGTGTTCCGGCGGTGGAACGACCAAGTTGTTGGCTGGCAAGCCCTAACGGCGCTGATCAGGCCGGTGAGCAGCCCGCCGGCAGGGGCCAGGGGGAGCAGGCAGGCGGCCAGGCAGGCGGCCACGGCCAGCCCACCGGCCAGGGCCGACCTGCGGGTCCGTGACGGTTCAGTCGTGGTCGCCATTGGCGCCTCCGGGGCCGGTGATCTCCAGAACCGGCAGCGGGCAGCCCAGCCCGCACGAGCAGTCGGTCAGCGAGTCGCACTCGGCCGCCAGCACCGCCACCAGCGTCTGGCGCATCTGCTGCAGCCGGCCGATCTTGGCGTCGATCTCGGCCACCTTGGCCTGCGCCCGCTGGTGCAGCTCGCCGGTGCCGCGCCGGTGCTCGGAGAGGTCGAGCAGCTCCTCGATCTCGGCCAGGGTGAACCCAAGGCGCTGCACGGCCTTGATGGTGCGCAGCAGCCCGACCGCGTCCTCGGAATACTCCCGTTGCCCAGACGGCAGGCGGGTCGGGGCGGCCAGCAGGCCGCGGCGTTCGTAATAGCGCAGGGTCTGGACGTTCACCCCGGCCCGCTCGGCCAGCTCCCCGGTCCGCAACCCTCGCCCGCTCACCGGCCGCCACCGTTCATCGCGCCATCCCACGGGCGGCCACCTTCGCCAGCATGGCCATGCCGTCCAGGGCCGGTCCGGCCTCGGCGGGGACCTGCAGGTCGGCCACCAGCTGCCCGTCGCCGGGGGCGATGGTGAAGCTGAGGAAGGCGCAGCATCCCTGCTCGCGGACCAGCAGTTCCCGCAGCGCCTCCGGGTTGGTGTCGCCGGCAAGGCGCAGCCGCAGCCGGGTCGGCTCGGGCCGCTCCATGCCAACCAGGTGGGCGAACACGCCCTGGCGGAAGTCCTCCAGCCGCCGGGCGTACTCGTTGGGGTGCAGGGTGCAGGCGATCGGCCCGTCTGGCGCTGGGGCCGGGCTGTGGATCGGGACGCTTGTCTGGGACATGGCTACCTCAATGGGTTGCTGCTGGTCGGCCGCCGGGCTCGGGGGCCGCATCAGCACCGTAACCCTGTACCCAGGTACCGAAGTCAAGCCCTGACTTGGAATCGATCAGCGGTAGGACCTCGACCATGTGCACAGCCGTGAACCAACATCGGCCTCGCCGGCCTCACTGTTAGAGGCCGCCGGCCAGTCCATGTCTGACGGGCTATGCCCGGCGGGTGCTGGGACCGCTGTCGGGACCGGGTGGGCGTTGAGCAGGGCCGCGGCGACGATGCTGCGCCCAGCGTTGTGGGTTGCAGACGAACAGCACCCGCCGCTCCGGTCCCGGTGCTGTCATTGCCCGGTCTCGTGGCTGGCCGCCTGGGTTGGCTGGCCGCCTTAGGTTTGGCGGGTCCAGGTTTGGGCGGCCATCTGGACCGCCTCCCAGGGGCTCCCAAACGGCGGGGTGTAGCTCAGGTCCAGGTCGGAGAGGCCCTCGACGGTCATGTGGTGGAACAGGGCGGTGGCCGGGATGTCGATGCGCTTGGCGACCTGGGCGCGATGGTCGCCAAGCAGCTGGGCGCCCAGCAGCCGGCCGGTAGTGCGCTCGCCGGTGATGCGCAGGTGCAGCTGGTGGGCGCCCGGGTAGTAGGCCTTGTGGTCGAACTTGACCGAGCCGACCGTCACCGGGTCGAGGCCGGCCGCGGACGCCTCGGCATCGCGCAGGCCGGTGCGGGCCACGGCCAGGTCGAACACCTTGACCACCTGGGTGCTCAGCGAGCCGGCGAAGCTGGCATCGCCCCCGACGGCGGTCTCGCCGGCGACGCGGCCTTGCTTGTGGGCGGTGGTGCCAAGCGGCAGATACGTGGGCCGCTCAAGCAGCCGATGCCAGGTCTCGACACAGTCGCCAGCGGCCAGCAGATCAGCCAGGTTGGTGCGCATATGCCGGTCCACCCGCAGCGCCCCGCGGACGCCGGTCTCCACAGGCCGATGTAGCCACCCCCGACAATGACCACGGAGCGGACGCCGGCGTCGACAGCCTTGTGGAGGGCGAAGGTGTCGCCCATGGTGTGCAGTACATGCACCCCGGGCAGGTCCAGCCCGTCGATCGGGAGGCGGACCGGGACCGCGCCGGTGGCGATGACCAGCCGGTCATAGCCCAGCTGGCGCTCAGTGCCGGCCGGGTCGGTGACGCTGACCTGCTTGGCGGCCGGATCGATCGCTTGGGCGGTGTAGTCAAGCAGCAGCCGCAGCCCGGCCGCCTCGAGGTCGGCGCTGGTGCGGTGGGCCAACGACCGCCAGTCCGCCACGTCGCCGGACAGGTAGTAGGGGAGCCCGCAGATGGAGAAGTTGGGGTAGGCGTCGGCGACCAGCAAGCTGACCTCGACAGTGGGGTCGAGCTCGCGGGCCCGCAGCCCGGCGCTGATCCCGGCGTCGCTGCCCCCGATCACCAGCAGCCGCAACCCTCGTCCCTTCCCTCGATCATCTGCCGGTGGGTGGGTGTCAGGCGCTGGCCACGACCAGCTCGGCCAGCAGCTGCTGGACGCGGCCGTCGATCTCGTCGCGGATGCGGCGGACCGCCTCCACGGGCTGACCGGCCGGGTCGTCCAGCTCCCAGTCCTCATAGCGCTTGCCCGGGTAGATCGGGCAGGCGTCCCCGCAGCCCGGCGGGCCGGTGGCCGGGCAGGAGTCGACGGAGCAGGGTCGGTGCCGGGGATACGGCGTCGACACGCGGTTCCGCTCGGGGCCGAGCGGGCGACGAGGCCGAGGGTGGCGGCCAGGCGGACCAGGGCGCCGGGCCGGACCCGATAGTAGGTCCAGTAGCGGTAGCGGTCGGGCTCGACCAGCCCCGCCTCGCGTAGGACCTTGAGGTGGTGGCTGACCAGCGGCTGGGCGACACCCAGCTCCTCGGCCAGGTGGGCGACACACAGCTGCTCGGTGGCCAGCAGCTCCACGATCCGCCAGCGCAACGGGTCGCCCAGCGCCCGAGCGAGCTCGACCGGGAGCACCTCGGGGCCGGCGGGCAGGGCGGTGGGTGTGATCGTGGTAGCCATCTAGATCAACATAGTTTGATTCAAGACCTCGGGGCAAGTAGTAGACCCGACTGCATCCGTCGACCCTTGGCGCTTCTTGGCAGCGGCCTATAGGAGCCTGGCGATCTGGGCCAGGTGGTCGACCTCCTCAGCGGCGACGTGGGTCTCGTACAGCTCCACCGACAACTCGCCGTGCTCCCCATGCCGACCGGTGCGCTCCCAACCCGACGCGTCCAGCCCTTCCAGCACGGCCAGGTGGTGGCGGCGGAGCTGCTCCAAGCGAGTCAGCTCCCCCGTGAGGTCAAGGTCGAGGTAGTGGCGCTGGTTGGCCAGGGCCTCCTGGTCGAACGGCTCCAAGAACGGGGTGTCCTCGTCCAGCATGCGGCGCACCCGGGCCAGCGCCCGTTCCTCGGTGTCGGCCAGGTGGGCGACGACCTCGATAATGGCCCACTCGCCCTCGGTGGGCCGCCGGCGCACCCGGGCGTCCTCGACCCCGGCGACAAGCGTTCGGAGCACTACCGGGGTGGCCCGCAGGGTCTTGACGATCTCCGCTCGACGGTCAAGCATCGCCAGCCTCCTGGCGCGTGTGGTCTGCGCCGATAGGAACCGACAAGGGGGACGACGAGCAAACAGCAGCAGCCAGCTGCTCCCGCAGCCCACACTCGGCACCATATCGCCATGACAACTGCCAGGCGGCCGGGGCTGGGGGCGGTGCTGGCCAGGCCCGCCTACCGACGCCTGTTCGCCGCCCAGACGGTCTCTCGCTGGGGCGACACCTTCAATTCTGTCGCCCTGGTGGTGCTGGTGTTCCGGCTGACCGGCTCAGGGCTGGGCGTGACCGGCGCCGTCATCGCCGAGATCGCCCCGGTGCTGCTGTTGGCCCCGCTGGCTGGCGCGGTCATCGACCGACTCCCACGGATCCGGGTGATGCTCGCTGCCGACCTGTGGCGCATGGCCCTGGCCGGGCTGCTGCCACTGGTCGACCAGCACCTGGCCGCGGTCTATGCGGTGGCGTTCGGGCTGGCCGCGGGCGGGTGTTCTTCAACCCGGCCGCCAGCCCGGTGCTGCCGAGCATCGTGGACGACGACGAGCTGGTGGCCGCCAACTCGGGCCTGTGGTCGGCCGCGGTCATCTCCCAGGTCGCGCTGGCGCCCCTGGCCGGCGCCCTGGTCACTGCCGTCGGGGTGGCCCCCGCCTTCCTGGTGAATGCGGCCAGCTTCGCCGTCTCCGCGCTAACCCTGGTCGGGCTGCGGCTGCCAGGCCTGCCGACGTCGACCGCGGCGGGTTCGTGGCTTGGCCGGGTCGGTGAGGGTGCCCGGCTGCTGGTCGTCGATCGGCTGCTGCGGCTGCTGGCGCTGGTGCAGCAGCTGGCCGCCCTGTCAGCCGGGGCGACCAGCGCGCTGTTGGTGGTCTTGGCTGGGCGTCACCTGCGGGTCGGCCCGGGCGGGTTCGGGTTGCTGTTGGCCGCCATCGGGGTCGGTGCCGCGCTTGGCCCGCTGCTGTTGGCCCGGCTGGTCAGCGACCCGCGCCGGCCGGCGCTGGTGTTCGGCCCGCTGCTGCTGCGCGGCCTGGTCGACCTGGTGCTGGCCACCACCCGCAGTCTTGCGGTGGCGATGGGCGCGCTGGCCGCCTACGGGGTGGGCACCTCGACCGGGATGGTGACCTACAACGCCCTGCTCCAAGCCGAGGTCGCCCCCGAGCTGCGCGGGCGGGTGTTCGCCGGGTTCGATCTGCTGTGGCAGGCCGGCCGGTTGGCCTCACTTGGGCTTGGCGGCGTGGCCGCCGATGCCCTGGGCATCCAAGCGGTCTACTACCTGGGCGGGGTACTGCTGCTGGTGGCCGGTGCGGTCGGGTTCACCGGGCAGCCACGGCCTACGGCAGGGCCATGACCGTCCTGGCGTGACCAGGACGGCCTCGCCAGGAACGCGATAGGCAGCTCATCAGCCCGTCGCGCGTGGCCGACCCTTGGGTGGCAGCTTTGACCCCACGAATCCGTGTCGGGGTCCTGGCCGCGAGTACCTGTGGTCGCTGTCGGTGGTGGGCGGTCGGCCTGGAAGATGCAAGGCGCCCTGGCCAGCTTCTCCCGCCGGCACCTCGCTGCCACCGTCGGCGGCAGCGTCCAGCAACTGCTGGTCGGCCTGCCCGACACCCAACCAGACCTCCCACCCTATGCGGTTCAGAGCGTCGACTGGGCCCACCCGACCGCCGGGGAGCTGGGCTGGCAGCCACCCCAGCCCTCCGGCCGGTACCGCGACCTGGCCGCCCACCGCCAACAGCTGGCCGCCCGGTGCGCCGCCGCCTTAGCGCACAGCCCGGCGCTGCAGGCCCGCTTCCTGGCGTTGCTGGAGGTCGCCCAGCGCTATGACGCCCTCCGCGAGCAGCAGGCCCGCCAGTTCACCCTCGCCTGGCCGCTGCTGCGCCGCTGCGCCCTCCGCCTGGGCGAGCATCTCGGCGCCACGGGCGTGATCGACCAACCCGAGGACGTGTTCTTCCTCACCCGCACCGAACTCGACCACGCATCGCCGCTTGCCGCCGTGGTCCGCCGGCGCCGCGCCGTTTGGGAGCGGCAGCGACGCCTGCTCGCCCCTCTGACCATCGGCCGCCCACCCCGCCTGGTCGAACGGGAGCTGCTGGCCACCGTGAACGCCGTCCGCACCAGCGGTCCGGTGGCCGAGGGGGCCATCGTTGGCCAGCCGGCCAGCCCCGGCCGGGCCACCGGGCCCGTCCGCATCGTGGCTGGCCCCGGTGACTTCGACCGCTTCCAACCCGGCGAGGTCCTGGTCGCCCGGGCCACCGCACCAGCGTGGACGCCGCTGTTCAACCGGGCCGCCGCGGTCGTCACCGACGGCGGCACCCTGGCCGCCCATGCCTCCCTGGTCGCCCGCGAGTACGGCATCCCCGCCGTGGTCGCCACCGGCGACGCCACCACCCAACTCAGCGACGGACAGCAGGTCACCGTGGACGGCGGCGCCGGCACCGTCCAGCCACACAGCTGACCGATCCGCCGAGTGTTCAGATGGTGAGGTTGCCGCGATCCCCACCGGCGACTCGTGACAAGCCCGACTGCCGCGCGGAGTGACAGCATTTAGCGTCGCGCGGGGAAGCAAGTAGGCAGCTGACGGTATCTTCAGAGCGAAATGCGGAATGAGTCGAGCGGCCGCACCTTAGAGCGGACCTGCGATCCGCGCCGCCTTCGGCGGCAATCTGAGCAGGCCCTGGCTGCCACCCAACGTGGCGCCGCATCTAGGTGCCGTCGCGCGCCTCGGCAAGCCGGGCTCGAACGACCGCCAAGAGCTGACGGACCTGTGCTGGGTCGATCGGGGCTGTCGGGTCGCCGCGGCGCTGCTGGAGGGCGTCACGAACCACCTGGAGTGTGGGATCACGCCGGAGCGCCCACTCCCCGGCCGCGGTCTTGGAGCAGTGGCGTCCCTCCTCGGCAAAGCGCCACACCCGGCACGCCGTCAGCACCGTCAGCTGTGCGTGCTTGGGGTCGTCGCCGATCGCCTCCCAGGCGGCCAACTGGTCATCGCCGACGGCCAGCACCCACTCGGCTGGGACCTCGCCGAGCAGCTCGGCCGGCGCCGCACCCACCAGGCTCCGGCCGTGGGCGCGGCACATCGAGAACTCGACCACCAGATCGGGTTCTCCCGGATGGCGGCGCTCCACCTGCACGCCCGACCCGGAACCCGGCGCGAGCTCGATGTAGGCCTCCATTGGCGGCGCCGGTGTCGGCGCGGCCGCGACCTGGCGGGTGACCACCCGCAGGTCGACCCGGCCCGGCGCCTGCGGCCGGTGCCTCCCCGCGGCCTCGGTGAGCGCAGCCAGCTGCCGCTCGGTGAGGGGATCGTCCACGACGACCAGCAGATCAACGTCGCTGCAACCCGGGAGGTAGTCGACGAGGGTCAGGGAGCCGTGCAGGATCACCCCGGCGACGGTGTCCCCGAGCGCCGCAGCGCAGGAGCGCGCAAGTGCCTCTGCGAACTGCAACGCCGCCTCGGCTGACGCGGCGGCGGGAGCGGCGGATCTGGGTGAGCGACTGGGCGTCACCCGGGCACTATGCGCCATCCTGGGAACTCCTGGAACACCTGAGGGACACCACCGATGAAGCGCGCTCTTGAAATGTGGCGCCAGAATATCCATTGCCTCGCAGCCCAACGCGGTCGATACTGACCGACGAGATGCGACCCTTCGGCTGACGCTGAACCCCCGGCGCACCCCCGCCAGGGGACCGGACGGGTGGACCGGCTGGACACCCGCCGGTTGCTGTGCGCCGTCGCCGAGCCGACCAAGGCTCGGCCCCGGCTCGAGCGCCGCCTCCTCATTGGGGCTTCGGCCCCACCGTCACCGTCGATCGATGACGCAGGAGGAGGAGCACCCGCATGTCGAACGAGAACGCCGACCTGATCCGACGCGCCTACCAGGCCTACGCCGACGGCGACCTGGCCGCGATGCTGGAGCTCGTCGATCCGGACCTGGAATGGACCTACTTGGATCCCACTCTCGAGCGCCCCACCCCGCAGGTCTGCCACGGCCGCCACGAGCTGGAGCAGGTGCTGCGGCACTGGGCCGAGCACGGCTTGCGGGCCGAGCTCGACGAGGTCACCAGCAGCGGCGAGCTGGTCATGGTCGGCGTGCGCACGCCTGGGGTGGACGCCTACTACGGCCGGCGCGGGGACGACCGCGCCTACAGCGTGGTCACGGTGCGCGACGGGCGGATCGTTGCCCTGCGCGACTGCCGTGATCGGCAGGAGGCCCTCCAGATTGCCGGCACCCAGTCATGAGCAGCCGCGTCGAGCCGCATCTCGGCGCCCGCAGGGACGACCCGTCGCGCCGCTAGGAGGCCGTGCCGCTGCCCGCGATCGGTGGAGGCCGGTGGCCCTTGCAGGCTTCGACCCGGTAGCGGCGGCCGCTCGGCGCCCGCCAGGCGGAGTAGGGCGCTGCTGGCATTCCAGCAGGGATACATAGGGTCCGGCGGCCAGAGCGACGCCTGGGTGCTAGGCGAGCGTGGGCTGCCGGTGCGCACCGGCTGAGGACGAGTCAACGGTGATTGACGTCGGGAAGGGGTCAATGTTAGATTGACGTCATGGGTGAGGCGGCCCCAGGCGAGGTGACCCAGGTGGCGGCGGCGACCAGCAGCCAGGACCCAGAGGTGGGGCTGGCCGCGGTGGCGGCCCTGCGCGGCCTGGTGGAGGTGCTGGAGGCGCTGCAGGTGGAGAACGCCCGCGCCAAGGGTTGGGCGTGGCAGCAGATCGCGGCCCGGTTGGGAGTCACCAAGCAGGCCGTGCACCCACAAGTACGCTGGCCGTCGGTTCGGCTTTCGGAGGTCGTAAGGGTGACCCAGCGTAGTGAGCAGGCCCGCCGGGTTCTGGACCTGGCCCGGGAGGAGGCCGAACGGTTCGGCCACCGCTACCTCGGCCCCGAGCATGTCCCTGCTCGGCGTGCTGGCCGAGGGCCGGAGTGGCGCCGCCGGGGTGCTGCGGGCCCATGGATGCAGCTGGCAGCGGCCCGGGCCGCGCTACGTCGCCTGGCCGAACAGGGGGTGGTGCCGGCGCCGCGGCCCAGTGACGCCGAGTTGCTGGGGATCCTCGGCGTCGACTTGGACGCCGTCCGGCGCGACACCGAGCAGACCTTCGGCGTCCAGGCGGTCGGGGAGGCAACCTGGCGGGTGACCCGCCGCCGCGGGTGGTGGGGCGCCAGGGTGGTGTAGACGCCGCTGTGTGGCCCGCCGCTGGTCGCCAAGCGGGCCTTGTGGCTGGCCAGCGAGCAGGCGCGGGCACTGGGCCGTGGCCAGGCCCGACCAGCCGGGTTAGCCGTCGTCGACCTTCGCGACGCCGGCCAGCTGCAGGCACGGTTCAACGCCGACCAGGGGCTGCCCCGGCTGGTGCTGGCCCTGGCCCCCACCTGAGGAGAGTGCCTTGCGGGCGCCAGGTGGGCAGCCCAGAACATCCTCCAGCGCTACCGGGACGCCCGGCTGCGGGTCTATGCTGTCTGGGTCAAGCGGTGGGCGCTCGACACCCGCTCCGAGATCGACGGAGCGGGCATGGTCGACCCGCGGGTGACCCACCTTTGGGATACCGGCAACGTGGTGGACCAGGGGTTCTTGGAGCGGTTCGGGGTCGACTTCGGCGGGCTGGACTACGACTTTCTGCTGTTCGACCGTGGCGCCACCTGGGAGCAGCGCCCGCCCCGGCCGGTGAGCTTCGGCGCCACGGTGATCGGCTACAGCGACCAGCTGGCCGACAGCGCGGCGTCATTGCTGCGCTGACGACCGCCATCGGCAACAGCCCCTCCGCGATCAGTCACGCGAGCCTGGCCGCCAGCGACGCCACCACCGGCGCCACCACCGGCCAGCTGGCGGCCGGCTTCGACCCACGAGCGCCGACTCGGCGGCCTCCATCGAAGGGTAGTCCTTGATGGCCACAATTCGACGTCCCTGAAAGCTGAACACGGTGACGACAGGGTCGAAGCCGTCGACCCGAGCGGTCAGAACGACCTGGGTCGGCGTGGAGCGCAGCTCGTCGAACCCGATTCTGATCCCGGTTTCCATGCGCTGGCGGAACATGGTGAAGATGTCGTCGCGGTTGCGGCAGTGCGGGCCCTTGGGGTCGGCATTGATCCACTGCGCATCCTCGGCATAGATCTCTGCGAGGCGATCGAAGTCGGCGCGATCGTAGGCATCCATCGTGTCGAACATGAGGCGCATCGTGCCCTGCGCGTCCATCGTCCACCTCCACCCACGACCCCGCAGACGTCTGGCCAGCCGCAAACCCCGTCCCAGTATTGTCCGGTGGCGAGCCAACCTCCATCCTCGCAAGTTCGGAGGGTATATGGCGCCCGCTAGCATCCTGCTGCTCCTCGACCCGACTCCGGCCGGCCGCATCGTTGGTCGACGGCCATCGACGGTGTTGGCCGCACCTCGATCACCGGGCGGTGCCCCGACCGATCCGTCGCCATCACCTAGCTCCGCTCGAGCGGCCGGCGACCATACGGCAGCCTATGCTGGTCGCCCGGCGGTTCGGTGGTGCTCCAGTTGGTCGACGGGCCAGAAGACAGCACAGCCGACCTGGTCGTCCCGGCCTAGCAGCCAGTTGGACACGGCCAGCACCTCACAGCCGGCGTAGCCGCGCACCGCCGCCAGCCACATCGAGGCCCCATAGAAGATCAGCGCGGCGTCGCTGGTGGGCTCCAGCAGGTACAGGGCGAGGAACACGGCCAAGTTGAGGGCGTAGCCGACCGGCCCGGTCGCCTCCAGCCGGGTAGGGGTGCGCCGGGCCCGTAGCCACTGCAGCCCAAGCAGCACGGCCGGGAACCCCAACAGGCCAAGTGCCCAGGCGGACAGGTGGAAGCCCCGGGCCACGTGGCCCTGAACCACGCTCCCCAAGAGCAACGCCCCGACAACGATCCGTGCTGTGGTCCCGATGGGTCCGATCTTGCGTCGTCGAATGGCCGGGGGATTGGTGTTGGTTACTGCCATGGCGCTCACCTCGTCGTGTCGCATGTCGTGTGTAGCCGTTGCTAGGTGGGAGGGGATCCAGCCGGGTCGTGGCCGGGTCCCGGATGGAGCAGGCGGCCGAAGACCCGCCGGGCTGCCTCCACGGCCTCGGCCTGGCCGAGCAGCTCGGCGGCCATGCCCGGGTGCGCCTGGCGGTAGGCATCGGCGTCGTGGGGGCTGGCGTGGAAGTTGATGTAGGGACAGCAGCAGTCGGCCACCGACCCGCAGGCATCGCCGATGGTGGCCGTGCCGGCCAGCACCACGGTGGTGGCGGGCTGCCAGCGCCAGTCTTGGTCGTCGACCTTGACGGTGATCGGCTGGCCGGTGGTGGGGTCGGCCGAGCTGATCCGCCCGTTGCGGCGGGTCATCTGAGGGACGCCCAGGGCGTCCAGCGCACACATGGCATACACGGTTGGAACGTCGGCCAACTCCACCCGGTGGGGGGTGGGCTCTCCGGAGAAGGGATAGGCGACCCTGACCCTGCCGGCGGCCGGGTCGGTATGGACTAGGTCGGCGGCAGTCAAGGCGGCCAGCGCCGCCTGCGGGTCCAGTTGCAGCTCGGCTGCCAGGCGGCCAACCACGGTCAGGTCAGGTGGGCCAGCCTCAGTGAGGAAGGCGCCCAGCAGAGCCCGGTGGAGGTCCTGGAGCGGGCTGGGCAGGGCAGCCTGGCGGTCCTGGGCGCCTTCGGCTGGGAGCCCCAGGCGAGCCAGCCGGATCGCCAGATCGTCACGGGCGGCGGACAGCAAGGAACGGTTGGTGGTCATGTGGCTAGGTCTTCGGTTGCCATGGCTCTACCTCGTACGCAGACCTCTTCTTGCTGCTATGGCGCGACAGCGAGCGTCCTCCAGGGCACCATAGGCCTTCCCCTACACTGGAAGGTCAAGGGAGGAGGTGACCATGCGCATCGGTGAGCTGGCCGAGCAGGCGGGCATCTCGACCAAGGCGATCCGCTACTACGAGCAGATCGGCATCCTGACCCCACTGGCCCGAACCTCCTCCGGCTACCGCACCTACGACGCGACGGCCCTCGGACGCCTCAGCTTCGTCCGTGCCGCCCAGGCGGTTGGCCTCACCCTGGGCGAGATCCGCCAGATCATCGCCTTCCGCGACGACGGGCAGGCACCCTGCGCCCACGTCACCGACCTGCTGCAGCGCCACGCGTCCGACCTGGATGTGCGCATCAGGGAGCTCCAGCAGCTCCGCGGCGAGCTCCGGCAGCTGGCCGAGCGGGCCACCACCCTTGATCCGGAGCGCTGCCCGCCCGAGCGTGTTTGCCACATCATCACCTGACACGCCGCCTCGATCACGGTTCCGAAGCCGCGCACGCGCGACGGGCTGTGGGCTCATCAAGACTGCGATCGGGCCGCGGGCAGCCACCATGACGAGGAGCCAACCAACCCAGCCAGGTATTGATCTCGCGCAGGTACCAAAGCTGCTGGAGAGCGGCGCCCAAAGCTCCTCGACGCCCTGCCAGGTGCCGAGTACACGCTCGAGCATCGCCGGGGGGACGGTCAACATCTCAGGGCACGGAGCTGGAAGGTACCGGCGCGGCTCAGCCGATTCGGCTGACGCCAACTCCGGCCGCACGGGTCACGTGTCGACCAACCAGCCTGGGTGTGCTCAGGCGTCGCTGAGACCAGGCAGCCATCCCTGGGCTTGGGCCCACTCGTCGGCCTGACGAATGATCTCCCACATGAACGGCACCTTGGCGTCGGTGTAGGCGTGGCGATCATCCCGGAACCGGATGGCCAGGCGTCGCTTCACCGCCTCGTACTCGGCTGCCACCTCACGATGGGCGCGCAGGTAGTCCCGGAACAGCAGCACCCACTGCTCGGAGAAGCTGCCCGCCCGGCGCACGTGCAGGTGGGTCCGCCGACGGCCGGGCGGCTCCCGAAAGTACCGCTTGGTGCGCTCGGGGTTGTCGGCGCGGTACACGTACCCCAGCCGCTCCAGCGGTGGTTTGAACGCTTCCAGCGGCTCAAAGGAAGCCACCGAGACCTGGATGTCGATGATCGGCTTGGCCGCCAGCCCGGGCACCGACGTGGAGCCGATGTGGTCGATCCTGAGCGCGACCTCGCCGAGCCCAGCGCGGAGCTCGCGCCCCAGCTCCGCGAACAGTCCGGGCCAGGCCGGATCGTAGGAGACGATCTCGATGTGGCTGCCTGCCTTCCGACATCGATGCGAGGGTGCCGATTCCTCCATAGCACCCAGATCATCCACCACGGTGGGGGCCGGTTGGAACGCGGTCGGCGTGGATGCTCGGGCTGGAGCGAGCGGAACTGGACTGGGCCACGACTGCTCCACCGTTGGCGGCCTCACCACGAAGGGCGCACGCCCGGCTGCAGTAGCGGAACCTGGTGCAGCGGCACAGGTTGCCTGGCCATCGCCGCCGGCGCGGCGACCCGGGCGAAGGGATGCGCCTCGGCAAGGAACGCCACCAGGCGGCCGGCTTCGATGAGCTCAAGCAGCTCAGCAAGCCCGGCGGAAGGCCTTGAGGAGGGCCGCCTGGTTCGCCGGCCTGCGGGTGTTGCGGCGCGGCGAACACGAGGCGGCGGGAGGTGGTGTCGAGTGCTGCACGTCGAGGTGTCGACCACGGTCAAGGCACCCAGGCAGACGGTCTTGGAGGTCTACGCCGACTCCGCCAGCTGGCCTCGCATGTTTCCCACGATCAGTGCGGTGCGGCTACTTCGCCGCGAGGGGGCGAAGCTGGTCCTGGAGGTCGACCATGAGGTCGACCATGTCGAAGGCAAGGTCGTCAACGAGCTGGTGGTCCGGCCGCCCGACGCGCTCGACCTGTGGGAGGAGAAGCGCCGCTACGACGCGCGGTTCCTGAACCGGTTCGAGACCGTCCCGGGGGGGACGCGGTTCACGGTGCGCGGCGACATCTACCTCAAGGGCTGGGCCAGGCTCCTGCAGCCGTTCCTGCGAGGCTACGTGCGCGAGCAGCTGCGGCGGTTGCAGTTGCAGCCGGTGCAGGCCGAGGCGGAGGCACGCGCCCGGCGGGCCGCCGAGGCAGCCATGGGCAACCGGGGGGGTGATGTCGCGCGTGATGCTTGAGTTGCTGGTGAGGTTCCTATCGGTGGCCCTGCTCTTGCCAGGCGCGACAGCGCCGGCCGACGCCCGCGCATCGGAGCCCGGGCGGACCGCGTCGGCCGACGCCATCGACCGGTTCGTCGAGGGATGGATGGCGGCCAACGGCGTCCCGGGCCTGACCCTGGCGGTCACCCGGGACGCCCAGGTGGTCCACCTGCAGGGCTACGGCGATGCCGGGGACGGCGGTCCGGTCACCCCCGACCCCCAGGTCCTGGTGGCCTCGCTCAGCAAGTCCTTCACCGCCCTGGCCGTGCTGCAGCTGGTCGAGGCCGGCCGCGTCGACCTCGATGCGCCCGTCGCGGCCTACCTGCCGGAGTTCGCCGTGGCGACCGGGCCGAGGCCCGCAGGATCACCGTGCGCATGCTGCTCAACCAGACCAGCGGGATGGCCGACGCCGGGTTCCCCGAGATGACCCTGCCCCAGCCGAGCACCATCGCCGGGCGCGTGGCCAGCCTGCGGGCGGCGAGGCTGGTGAGCAAGCCGGGGACGGCCTTCCACCCGGGTGTTCGCGTGGCGGGTGCTGTTGCTGGCGGTTCCCGACCTGATCGGGTGCCTGGGGCTGACCGCCGCGATGGGGCGGCTCTGGGCACCGCCCGTGCGGTCACGCTCGTGTCTCGTGTCCGAGCGGAGCGGCCGGCATGAGCGAGCTACGCTGGCCGGCTTGCCCACGAGCTCACGGTGCACGGTGTCCTCGACCGTTCACTGGGGCCGCTGTGGCAACGGGCCCGGCAGAGCGGCCGCGCATCACCGGGTACGACCCGGTCGTAGTGCACCAGACGCTCGATCCCGAGGTGATCGTCGCGGCCACCCAGGGCGTCCGCCGACGGCGTGGTCGGCTGACGCGGAAGGGATGTGGCGCTGCTAGGAGCCGACCGGAGAAGGTGGTCGAGGATGGTGACGCTGGCGCAACTGGAGCCGGCCCGCAAGGCCGTGGCGACCCGTCACGGCACGGTGAGCTGCCTCGATGTCGGCGCAGGCCCCCAGCACTGTTCGTTCATGGGGTCGGGACCAACGCCTTCCTGTGGCGACACGTGATCGACGCCGTGCGCGGGGAACGGCGGTGCATCGCCCTGGACCTGCCGCTGCACGGGCGGTCTCCGGTCGTGCCCGAGCAGGAGTTCGGGCTGCCGGCCTTCGCTCGGCTGCTCAAGGGCTTCTGTGACGAGCTGGGGCTGGCCAGCGTCGACCCTGGTCGCCAACGACACCGGCGGGGCGATCGCCCAGATCTTCGCCGCCCAGCATCCGCAGCGGCTCACCAGCTTGACCCTGACCAACTCCGAGACGCACGACAACCTCCCACCCAAGGCGTTCCTGCCGACCGTCCTGCTGGCCCGCGCGGGGCTGCTCGCCGGCACCGGCCCGCGGTTGCTGCACGATCTGCCACGGACGCGCAAGCGGGTCTACGACAGCGGCTACCAGGACGGCTCTGCGGGGTGATGTGCTTGGCCAGCCCGGCGCGGCGGGCAAGCCGCGTCACGATCCGGGCGGCGTCGTGGCGGTCCAGTCGGCCCCCGGTGTTTGACACCAGCAGCGGGCCGTGGGCGCGGCCGCCGAGCGCCGCGTCGATCGCACGGTCAGGAGCCGATGGGCGCGCTCCACACGAAGGTCGGCGACATCGGCTGCGCACGCTTCCGACACCCGCAATCCGTTCAAGATGAGCAGGCAGGCAAGGGCGTGGTCGCGGGCGGAGGCGGCCTCGGCCGCTGCTAGGAACCGGACTGCCTCCTCGCGGTCAAGCCCAAGCGTTTGCGAGTCACGCGCCACCGGGGGACGTCGAACATGGGCGACGGGGGAGTGGGGCAGCGCCCCCTCCTGAACCGCGTAGCGGTAGAAGCTAGCCAGGGTGGCCAGCCGCCGGGCGACGGTGGCGCGGCTCCGCCCAGCTTGCGCAAGCTGGTGGACGTAGGCCTCGTCAGGAAAATGTCAGTGGCCACGCAAGCGGAATGTCAGTGGAGGTTGCTGTGGTCGGCCGACCACGGCTCGTGACTGAGTGTCGCTGGTGGTCAGTGCTCCTCCTCAGGGTGTCCGCCGCCGCCCCGCTCGAGCCGCTCGACGGGGCGGGCGGCGGTGGCAGCATGGCGCGCTCCTGACCGGCGCCGGGCCACCCCCCAAACGGTCCCTCGCCCGGCTCCCTCAGCGTCCGACCGCTCTCCGTCTGCCGTCGCGGGGCCGTCGTATGCTCGGCAGGTGAGCGTGGGAGGTGGGATCGTGCGGTACCGGTCGCTGGAGGTCGAGATCGGCGGGGTCCTCTACCAGCTGCGGGCCCAAGGCGAGGAAGACGGTCGGGTCCAGGTCCAGGTACGCGGCGGGGGAGAGGCGGCCGGGGAGCTGGTCGCGCCAGCCGATCACCTGGCCGCCCTTGGCCGGGCCGTCGGCGAGGTGGCCCGCGCGTTCGGCGGGCGGGCCTGGACGGTGGCGAAGGCCAGGCAAGAGCACCGGGCCGCCTACGCGCGCTGGACCGAGGAGGACGACGCGCGGCTGGCCGCCGAGGTCGCCCGCGACCGCACCGTGGAGGAGCTGGCCGACCTGTTTGGGCGCAAGCCGAGCGCGATCGTGAGCCGCATGCGCCGCCTCAAGCTGTCTGACTGACCGCCGCCAGCGCGCCTGCTCCTCTGAATCGGGTGGAGATCAAGATGGCCGACGAGCATTGCATACACGACCTCACTGCGAGCCAGTGCGGAACCTGTAAACCCCCTCCGCCGGGCGTGCCCAGGATGGTCTGGATCACCAAGGGGGGCGACGCCTTCCATCTCGGTCCTAACTGCGAAGCGCTGCTCTCCGGGCAGGACCGTGCGGAGCGGCGCGGACAGGGTACCCATGAGCCAGAGAACGTCGCCTATACGACCGCCAGAGCGGTCGTACGCGACGCCTGCCAGCGCTGCTTCCCCCGGCAGATCCCACCTGACTCCAGAGCATGCTTGGTCCGGGTCGATGACAGCTGGATGGAGGGATGGGTGCTCGATGCGTTCAAAGGCGATGATCAGCGGTGGAAAGGCACAGTGGTCTATAACGACATGGAGCTCGGTGAGCAGGTGACTACCATCAAGGATGAGCGCGACCTCAAGGCCATGTCTTAGGCACCAACGACCCAGGACGAGCTGGAGATTGACAGGATCAACGCCGAGGCTCACGAGAGCACCCGCCCCCTGGGTGGCTGGGTCAGCCCGCCCCGACACGTGACAGCATCGCGACCGATGAGTCCGTCAGCCGCAAGCGCGAGAAGGAGCGCCCGCCGCCCCATCCGACCGGCGGTGCAGGCGACCGATCTGCGGGCCGCCGCCTACACGCACTCGCCACTGGTACGCACGCTTCTCAGCTACAGGACTGGCGGGAAGCGCTCCAAGAACCAGCGGGTATCCCGACCGACCATGAGCAGTGGGCACGGCGATCAGAAGTTGGCACGGCCCAGCCCGCGACGCTTGCGGGTGGCCCGATGGGTTGGCGAACTGCTGTCGCCGCCGCCGATCATCGTCGTCCTGGCGCTGATCGTCGCCTGGGACAGCAGTCCGACCCCGGGCATGGCGATCCTCTGGGCGGCATCGCGGCAGTGTTCGCCAGCGTGCTGCCCTACGCCATCATCCTTCGCGGCGTGCGGCGTGGCCGGCTCAGCGATAAGAACATCAGTCTCCGGGAGCAACGGATAAAATTTGGGGTCGTGGCCATCACCTCGATCCTGATCGGACTGGCGATGCTGGCCGCGTTCGACGCCCCAGCCGAGATGGTTGCCCTGCTGGCGTCGATCGCCGTTGGAGTGGCCTGCGGCTGGGTGATCACGCTCTGGTGGAAGATCTCGGTGCATGCCGCGATCGCGGCGGGTGCCGCCACCGTGCTGATGCTCGTCTTCGGAACGGCGCTACTGGCCGCATGGCCCCTCGTGGCCTTGATCGCCTGGTCCCGGGTCCAGGTGGGTGATCACACGCCGGCAGTTGTGGCAGATCGACGTGATGGGCGGCGTCATGCTCCAGGACGGTGCCGAGCTCAAGGTCGTCACCGGCTTCGACCCAGAAAACGGAACTACAGGCCGCTTTTTCTCACCCGCCCCAAGGCCGGGCGGCGAGGAGAACATGGTGGCGCGGCGGCCGTCGAGACGACATGCAAGCGAGCCGTGAGCTCCAGCCGGGGGTTCACGCGCTTTGGGTCTCAGCCAAAGGAGCAGTCGACAATGACCTTGTTCAGGGCGCGCTCGAGGAGGGCGAGCTCCTGATCATCGAGCTGGGCGACGAACAGCTTTGCGATCCCGCGGGCGTGGACGGGCGCGGTCTCAGCGAGGCGGGCGATGCCCGCCTGGGTGAGCGCCACCACGACACCACGGGCGTCGGTACCCGCTCGGTCTCGGCGGACGAGGCCTTCAGCGACCAGCCGGGCGACGCGACGGCTCATGCCCGACCGAGAGATAAGCGCCCGGTCCGCCAGCTCCGTCATGCGCAACGCACCGTGGGCCTCCGCCAGCTGAGCGAGCACGTCGAAGTCGGCCAGGGCCAAGCCCGTCTCTTGTTGGAGGTCGGTATCGAGTCGGCGCATGAGCGTGGCGTGGGCCCGCAGCATCGAGCGCCAGGCCGCCAACCCGCGGCGGCCCGGCACCTGCTCCTCCACGAGCCGGTCGAGGAGCGCTGCGACATCGGTCTCAGGAAGTATTTGCATGTGCACCGAAGTTGAGGTACGGTATGTGCAAGCGCAAGTATACAGGGCGAAGCAGCCCCGGGAAAGGAGCGGTCGGTGTCCACCGAAGTCCAGCTGGACCTCGATCAGTCCATCAAGGGTCGGTTCGGGACCGTGGCGGACGACGCACGAGTGACACGGACCGCCGCCGCCCTCGAGGCCAACGGCATCCGAGTGCTCCGGGCGGCGGACGCGGCCGAAGCGAAACGGATCGTCCTGGGTCTCCTCTCGGATGGATCGCAGGTTCATCACGGCGCGTCGCAATCGCTCGAGGTTTCGGGAATCATCGATGAGATCGAGAGGTCCCCCCGCTACGACCCCGTTGGACCACGGATCAGGAGCCTGGACCGCAACACCCAGGCCGACGAGATCCGCCGCCTGTCCGCGGCGCCGGAGGTGATGCTCGGCAGCGTCCACGCGGTCACCGAGACCGGAGCGCTGCTGGCGGCCTCGATGGGCGGCAGTCAGCTCGGACCGTACGCCAGCGGCGCCGGGCGAGTCATCCTCGTCGTGGGGACACAGAAGACCGTGTCGGACCTCGAGGAAGGCCTGCGCCGGATCAGCGACTACTCCTTCCCTCTGGAGGATGCCCGCGCCCAGGCGGCGTACGGCATCCACAGCGCCGTGAACAAGGTCCTCATGATCAATCGCGAGATCATCCCCGAGCGCATCACCGTCGTCCTCGTCGACGAGGTCCTGGGGTTCTAGCACAGCGAAAGAGCAAACACACAATGGCCAATGCCTGAATCGACGTTGGGTGTGGGGATCATCGGGGTCAGCCCGGTTCGGGGCTGGGCCGCCACTGCCCACATCCCGGCACTGCGCGCGCTGCCGAACTACCAGCTCCGGGCCCTCAGCGCCCACAGCGCGGCAGCCGCGCGCGCAGCAGGCGAGGTGTTCGGGGTCGGCGCGGTGTTCGCAGACCACGAGCAGCTGGTGTCCCAACCAGGCATCGACGTGGTCGCGGTTACGGTCAAGGTCCCGCACCATCGAGCGCTCGTCTGCGCCGCACTTGCCGCCGGCAAGGCCGTCTACTGCGAGTGGCCACTTGGCCGCGACCTCGACGACGCGCGAGCGATGGCCTCCCTCGCCGCCGAGCAGGGGGTGCGCACGGTCGTGGGGTTGCAGGCCCGCCAGGCCCCGGCGATCGAGTTCGTCCAAGCGCTGCTCAGCGACGGCTACGTCGGCGAGGTCCTGTCAACGACCATGGTCGGGCTGTCGGTCCCGGGCGACGTCGTGGTCGGGCCCAACGCCTACATGCTCGACAAGACCAACGGGGCCAACGTGCTCACCATCGCCGTCGGCCACAGCCTGGACATCCTCAACTACGTCCTGGGCGAGTTCGCCGACCTGTCGGCGGTGTCGGAGCTGCGCCGGCCGCTCATCACCATCGAAGAGACCGGGGAGCAGATCGTGAAAACGGCGGCCGACCAAATCGCGGTGATCGGCACCCTCACGTCCGGGGCGACCGCCAGCATCCACGTCCGTGAGGCAGTGGCCGGCGGGACCGGGTTCCTGTGGGAAATCAACGGAACCGACGGAACCCTCCGGATCACCGCCGACGAGGCACAGCCCCAGATCTTTCCCTTGACCGTCGCGGGAGCACACGGGCGCAACGAGCCCGCCGAGCTTGCTGCCCCGGCGGCATGGACACAGAAATGGCCCGCGCTCACCAGCCTGGAAGGAGCGCCCGCCGACAACGTCGGGCGTGCCTACGCCGCGTTCGCGGCAGACATCGACAACGGGACCCACACCGTGCCCGACTTCGCCGACGCCGTCCGCCGCCACGAGGTCATCGCCGCCATCGAGAGGTCCGCGGCAGCAGGGGAACGCGTGAAGGCCTAGCCCGCTGCGCCGAGCCGAGGGTCATTGAGGGTGTCCGTGATGCTCTCTGCGCCGGACATGTGGGGGCCTTCGCCGACCCGCCAACGTGCTGGTCTGCTGCCTCGGCCGGCAGCTCCACGGATCCCCCGTGAAAGAGCATCACGGACACCCTCATTGATCTTCTGCTCCTCGGTGGTCGTGTAGATCGCCTTGGTCAGGTCGGTCAGACCGGAGGGCATGTGGGTGACCAGGGGCCAGGCGGATCCCATCCGGCC
>DASYUT010000023.1 GCA_036000965.1 Actinomycetes bacterium | reverse complement strand
ACGCCCCACTGGTCGAACGAGTTGATGTTCCAGATCACCCCCTGGGTGAAGACCTTGTGCTCGTACAGGGCCACGAGCTGCCCGAGCACCCGCGGCGTGAGCTTGGCGGCCAGGATCGTCGAGGTCGGGCGGTTGCCCGGGAACGTGCGGTGGGGCACCAGGGCGGCGGGCACGCCCTCGGCCGCGACCTCCTCGGCCGTCTTGCCGAACGCCAGCGCCTCGGTCTGGGCCAGGAAGTTCGCCATGAGCAGGTCGTGGTGGTCGCCGACCGGGTGGTTGGGCTGGCAGAAGCCGATGAAGTCGCACGGGACCAGCTTGGTACCCTGGTGGATGAGCTGGTAGAAGGCGTGCTGGCCGTTGGTGCCCGGCTCGCCCCAGACCACCGGACCAGTCTGCACGTCCACCGGCTCGCCGTCCAGCCCGACCGACTTGCCGTTGGACTCCATGTCGAGCTGCTGCAGGTAGGCGGGGAACCTGGCCAGATGCTGGCTGTAGGGGAGGACCGCCTGGGTCTCGGCGCCGAAGAAGTCGTCGTACCACACGCCGATCAGCCCGAGCAGCGCCGGCATGTTGCGGTCGAACGGCGCGGCGCGGAAGTGCTCGTCCATCACGTGGAAGCCGTCGAGCAGCTCGCGGAAGTGGTCCGGTCCGATCGCGACCATGAGCGACAGGCCGATCGCGGAGTCGACCGAGTAGCGCCCGCCGACCCAGTCCCAGAGCTCGAACATGTTCGCGGCGTCGATGCCGAACTCCTCCACCTTCTCCGCGTTGGTCGACACGGCCACGAAGTGGCGGCGGACCGCCTCCTTGTCCCCCAGGGCGGCGAGCAGCCAGTCGCGGGCGGTGTGGGCGTTGGCCAGCGTCTCCTGGGTCGTGAAGGTCTTGGAGCAGACGACGAACAGCGTCTCGGCCGGGTCCAGGTCCCGGGTCGCCTCCCACACGTCGGTGCCGTCGACGTTGGACACGAACCGGAAGCTCCGTGACCGGTCCGAGTAGTCCTTGAGCGCCTCGTAGGCCATGGCCGGGCCGAGGTCGGACCCGCCGATGCCGATGTTGACCACGTTGCGGATCGGCCGGCCGGTGTGGCCGGTCCACGCACCGGAGCGGACCCGGCCGGCGAAGTCGGCCATCTTGCCGAGCACGGCGTGCACCTTGGGGACGACGTCCTCCCCGTCCACGACGATCGAGGTCCCTTCTGGCGCGCGCAGCGCCACGTGGAGTACGGGCCGGTCCTCGGTGACGTTGATCCGCTCGCCCGCGAACATCGCCTCGACCCGCCGTCGCAGCCCGGCCCGGTCAGCCAGGGCGACCAGCAGCGCCAGTGTCTCGCCGCTGAGGCGGTGCTTGGAGTAATCGAGGTACAGGTCGCCGGCCTCGAGCGTCATCGTCTCGCCCCGGCCCGGGTCGTCGGCGAACAACGTCCGCAGGTGGATGTCCTTCACCTGGTCGTAGTGCGCTGCCAGCGCCCGCCACTCGGGGGAGTCCGTGATGCGGGTGGTCACCGCTGCCATCCGTCGCCTCCTCGATCGACCCGTCCAGGCGCAGTCTCACCCCGCATCATGCCCGTTACGGCGCCGAGGTTCGACTCCTGAGCGTACCCGACGGGAGGTCGGCGAGGCGTGGTGGGCGCCGTACCCGGGAGAGCGGGGCGCCTCACCCGGGGGAGCGGGACCCGCTCGACCCGGGATGGCTATCCTCGGCACACGACACGGTCTGGTTGCGGAGGTGCCACGTGACCGCGAGTCCTCTGATCGCTCGAGACGAGCTGGCCGCCGCGCTACCCGCGCGCCCGGCGCCCAGGGTGAGCTGGTCCCCGCCGAGGCCGAGATCGCCAGGGACGCGGCCCGGCAGGTGCTGGCCGGCCGGTCGCTGCGGGAGCTGGCCATCGAACTGGCCGCCGCCGGGGTCCGCGGCACCCGCGGCCGGCCCCTGGACCGCCGGCAACTGCGCCGCATCCTCACCGCGCCCCGGACGGCAGCGTTGCTTGAGCATTACGGCGAGATCATCGGCCCAGGCGAATGGGAGCCGCTGCTGGACCGGGCGACCTGGGAGCAGGTCCGCGCGGTGTTGAACAACCCCGCGCGGATGATCGAGTCGCGGCCGGTGCGGTACCTGCTCGTCGGTTCGTGGTGTGCGGCCTCCAGGGGTGCGGGCGCGGCTGGTCTCCCGGCCCATGCAGGGGCGGCGCAGCTATGCGTGCCGACTGAGCCGGGAGCGCTGCGCGCCACCTGGGAGGCTGGGAAGCTCTCGCTCGGCCAGCAGCGGGCTGTGCTGGCGATGATGCTCGAGCGGGTGGTGATCGCCCCGGCCACGCGGGGCGCGCGCACTGTCGACCCCGCCCGGATCGTCATCCCGCCCGACGCCTGGCGGGCCTAGTACAAGCACTACAGCCGCACTTCGCGGTGCGCTCCACGATCATGGTGGCGGCTGGATACGGAGTCTGGCAGGCAGGGTGTGCGCTGGGCTCGGGATCTTCACGGGTCAGGAAAGTTGGTTGGATCCGCGGTAAACCCGGGACGGGCTCCCGATCGTTCTGGAGCTGTCGTCGCGCGACGCACGCCACCAATCGCTGCCGCATCCGGGAGGCCACCATGAGTCGGACGCACCGGGCGCTGGTCATGCTGGCGCTGTGCCTCGCGCTCGCCACCACGACCACGGCCATCGCCGTCGCCGCGCCACCGCTCCCGACCAGGATCGAGGATCAGAACGACCGCCGGCTCCGGCACCTGCGGGCCGAACAAGTCGAGCAGGAGCAGGCCGCCGTGGCGCTGGCCCGGCGGATGGAACGCAACCTCCCACCGGCTCCAGCCGCCAGTGTCGCGGCCACCCCGCCCGCCGTGCGGCCGGGCTCGGCCGTGCCCGGCCCAGGCGTGGGCGTGCTCGCCACCCTGCTCCTCGGCCTGGTCGGGGGGCTGGTCGGCGGGTGTGCCGCCATGGCCGGCTGGACGGCGACGACCCGCCGGCGCCTGCACCACGCGGCTTCCGCCACCTAACCCCACCGGTCCACACTGTATCGGTTGAGATTCCCGGAAAGGGCCCGGATGCCGGCAGCCCGACCTGCCCGCCGCACCGCCCGTGCTCCCCGAGACGGCGAGCCACAGGCCGTCCGGCTTCCCGGGCCCTTCGAGCACTTCTACCTGGAGGAGTACCCCAGGGTGGTGGAGCTGGCCTACGCCCTGTCGGGCAGCCGCATGGCTGCCGAGGACATCGCCCAAGAGGCCTTCCTGCGCGCCTACCGGGACTGGGGGCGCGTCGGCTCCTACGAGCACCAGGCCGCCTGGGTGCGACGGGTCGCCGCCAACCTGGCCATGTCCGGGCTGCGTCGACGGCTGGTCGAGGCCCGCGCGCTGGCCCGGCTCGCGGCCCGGCGTGAGCCCGCCCTGGGCCCGCTGCCCGCCGAGCACGCCGACTTCTGGCGGGCGGTGCGGGCCCTGCCCCACCGCCAAGCCCAGGTGGTCGCGCTGTACTACCTGGAGGACTTGTCGATCCGGCAGATCGCAAGCGTGCTCGACTGCGCGGAGGGGACCGTCAAGGCCCACCTGGCCAAGGCCCGGAAGGCGCTCGCCCGCCGCTTGCACCTGCATGCCCGGGAGGAGCCATGAACCTCGACGCTCGTGCCCGTGCGTCCGCCGAGGCGCTCCACCGCAGCGCCACCCGGGTCGATCCGGTCGCCGGCCTCGACAACCTGCTGCGCCGCCGGCGCCGCCGCCTGGTGGGCAAGGCGGTGACCGCGCTCGCCACCGCCGCCGCGTTGGCCCTGGTCGCCTGGGTGGGCGTGCGCGGGCCACACGAGGACGCGATCGTCGCCCCGCCATCGCCCCCCTCGTTCGGGCGGGTGACGGCCACCATCCCGGTCGGCGCCGGCCCCGCCGACGTGCTTGTCAGCGACGGGGCCGTGTGGGTGGCCAACGCCACCCAGGGCACCGTCTCGCGGATCGACCCGGCCACCAACACGGTGACCCGGACGATCCGGGTCGGGCGCAACCCGAGCAGGCTCGCCGCCGGCTACGGGTCGATCTGGGCCGCGAACAACGACGGCACCGTGTCGCGCATCAACGCGCGAACCGGGCGGGTGACAGCGACCATCCCGGTCACGGGCATCCGGCCGAGCGACCTGGCCGCCGGCGCGGGTGCGGTCTGGGTCACCAGCGGCGCCGGCGCACGGCTGATGCGCGTCGACCCGGCCAGCAACCAGCAGGTCGCCGTCCCCGAAGGCCTCGACGCGGCGCCCAACGGGATCGCCGTGGTCGACGGGCTCGTGTGGCTGTCGTACTCCGGGCAGCCCAGCCACGTCACCCGGATCGACCCGTCGACCAACCAGATCGCCGACACGGTCACGACTCCCGGGGACGGCCAGCTCGCCGTCGGCGGGGCCAGCATGTGGCAGACCGGCATCGCAACCCAGGCCGTCTACCGACTGGATCCCAGGTCGGGGCGGCTGCGGGCCCGGATCCCAATCGGGGTGGTCCCCGACCGCCTGACCGTCGGCGCCGAGTCGCTGTGGGTGGGCAGCGCCTCCGGCAAGGTCACCCGGATTGACCTGGCAACCGACAAGATCACCGGCACCTTCCAGGTCGCCGGCCCAGCGCCCGCCGTGGCCGCCGGGGCCGGGTCGGTCTGGATCGTCGACACCGCCCACGCAGCGCTGCTGCGAGTCCAGCCAACCGGCTAGCAATGCGGCCGCCGTTGCGGTGATCGGCGCTGGTAGTGACAGCGGCGGGCTCGGGCCTGATGGTGGCGACGCCAGTACGACCAGGCCAGCACCCGCCCCGGATCTGGGGGTGGGGACCAGGTCAGCCCGGCGAGCAGGCGGCGGACCTCCGGCACGGTCAGCGGCAGCAGGTCCGGGCCAGCTCTTACGCCGCCGTGCCCCCCTTTGCCAGCCCACCACCCGAGGTCGCCGTGGTGGCGGTCGCGCGGGCGACGGCCAGGAACGCGTGCGCCAGCAGCGTCAGGGTCACATGCCGGTGCCAGGTGTCATACCGGCGGACCTCGTAGTGATCCAGGCCGACCTCGCCCTTGGCCTGCTCGAAGCGCTCCTCAATCTGCCAAGCACAATGCACCCATGAATGAGGGTCAGGTAGGACAAACGCCGATACTCGGACGTGAGGGGCTGTTGCGGCTGCTCGAGGTGGTCGAGCGGCTGCAGGCCCGGGAGCGTGGCGAGGAGGGCGTGTCGTCGTGGACCACGGGGGGGACTGCTGCCCCAGACGCCGGCCCGGGAACGGGCGGCGGAGGTGGGCTGGGCGGGGCTGCCGGAGGTCAACCGCCGGGTGGCGGCGCGGTGGCTGGTGATGCTGGCACAGCGGGCGCTGGCAGCGCGTGGGGCGGAGATGGCTTCGACGAGTGCGGTCGTGGCCGGTGAGGGGGTGGGGCCGTGACCGCGGTGATGGCATTGCCATGGGAGCGGCTGGGCGGCAAGGTGACCGACCGGCATCTGGAGCGGCTAGCGGTGATCTATGTGCGGCAGTGGTGCGCGCCGAGGAGGAGTGGCTGGTGGCGGTCCCCGGGGTGCTGCCCGCCTCCATCACCGTCGAGCAGGACCGCGCCAACCTGGCCCGGCTGGCCGCCAACGCCGCCCGAGCCGACACGCCGGGCACGGTGCGTGCCGGTAGCGCGCTGCTGTCAGGCTGGCACGGTGCGGGCGCTGCGGTCGGCGGATGACGGTGCGCTACCACTCCCGGTCGATCAACGCCCGCCCGGCTGGGCTGGCATGGGCCAGGAACACGCCCAGCTGGCAGTTCTCGACCCGCCCGGCGGTGCCGGAGTACTGGCGCTGCACCCCAGCGGACTTGCGACCCTTCTTCAAGAAGCCGGTCTCGTCGACCACCAGCACCGCAGCCACATCGTCCAGGTGCTCGATCACGTAGGCGCGCAGGTCGTCGCGGACCTCGTCGGGTCCCAACGGGCCTGGTTGAGCAGCCGCTGCATCCCG
>DASYUT010000022.1 GCA_036000965.1 Actinomycetes bacterium | reverse complement strand
TGTGGGCGATCAATGAGCTTCGGTGTTTCTGATCAACGAAGTTCGGGATGTTGAGCTCCCGGCTCCTGGGGTCAGATCCTAGCGCCCACCCCCTCTCGAATACGATCGACGAGGCTCTGGTGCTCGCGGAGGCGCCAGCTCGGGCCTTTGATGTTTATGACCACGGCCCGGTGCAGCAGCCGGTCGAGGATGGCGGCGGCGACCACCGGGTCGCCGAACAGCTCGCCCCAGGCGGGCAGGCCGCGGTTGGTGGTCACGATGGTGGTCGAGCCGTTGTCGTAGCGGCGGTTGACGACCTGGAACAAGGCGTTGCCGGCGGCGCGGTCCATGGCGGTGAGCCCGACGTCGTCGATCACCAGGACGCTCGGCCCGGTGTAGGTGCGGACCTTGGTCGCAAAGGTGCCGTCGGCGTAGGCGGCTGCGATGGTGGCGACCAGGTCGGCGGCCGAGGTGAAGTAGCCACGGTAGCCGGCCTCCACGGCCAGGGTGGCCAGCGCGATGGCGAGGTGGCTCTTGCCGCAGCCGGGCTGGCCGAGCAGCAGCAGCGGGCGGCCCTCGGCCACGAACCGCAGGCTGGCCAGGTCCTCGACCAGCTTGCGGTCCACCGAGGGTTGGAAGTCGAAGTCGAACTCGGCCAGGGTGCGGCGGGCGGGGAAGTGGGCGAAGCGCAAGCGCGCGGCCATCCTGCGGTTGCGGGTGGCGGCTGCCTCCTCAGCCACCAGCTCGGCGAGGAACTGGGCGTGGGTGAGTTCGTCAGTGCGGGCCCGGTCGAGCAGGGCGGGCAGGACCTCGGCCGCGCGGACCAGCTTGAGGTAGCCGAGGTCGTCCTTGAGCTGTTCGTAGAGCCCGCTCGGGGTCGGGGTGGTCATGGCCGCTCACCCCCGTCCAGGTCGTAGCGCACCGAAAGGTCAGGGGTGGCGACCTGGTAGTCGCCCGGGCCGAGGTCGAGTTCGGCGGTGCACGGCGGCGGCGGGTCGGCCACCGACCGCAGGTGGCGGGCCGGTCGGCGGCGACCAAGGGCCAGGCGTTCGACCGCGGCCCGGTGCGCTGGGTCCCAGGCGGTCTGGCCGGCCGCAACGAGCGTGTGGCGGGCCACGACCTGGCCGCCCGAGCGGATCTCCAGCGTGGTCGCGGCGACCGGCTGGCGCACCTCGACCAGCTGCCCGGCAAGCTCAGGCGGGACCGAGTAGGAGGCGCCGTCGCACTCGACCAGCGGCACCCGGCCGACCCGGCGCGGCTCGCGTCGGGCGGTGTCGTAGCGCAGCCGTGGCAGCGGCGCCAGCAGCGGCCGCTCGCGGGCCAGCCGGTCGGCGGGCGGCTCGCCGGTCACCCGGTGGGGCCGGACGTCGACGACCGCCGCCAGCCACGCCGCGGCGCGGGTGTTCAGCTCGCCGACCGAGCCGGGCGGGTCCAGCACCAGCTCCTCAAGCAGGGCCTCCTTGAGCTCGCGGAAGGGCCGCTCGACCTTGCCCTTGCGGGCGGCGTCACCAGGCCAACAGCCCGCAAAGCCGAAGCCATGGGCGGCGGCGAACTCCCGCGCCGGCGGGTGCAGCACCAGCCGCGGGTGCGCGCGAGCGACCAGCGCGCCCATGTTGTCGATCCGCACCCGCCCAGGCACGCCACCGGCGTCCTCGAAGAACCGGACCAGGCCCTCCAGGGAGTGGGCCCGATCGACCGAGGAGGCGAACCACCAGAAGCGGCGGCGCGACCAGCACAGGATCGCCCCGAAACAGTGCAGCGGGCCCAGGCCGAAGCGCTCGCCCCAGTCCGAACAGTCCGACCAGTCGGCCTGCGCCTCCTCACCCGGCGCGGTCTCGATCGGCACCGTCGCGCTGCTGGTCCGGCCCCGCCGCGGGCCGCGCACGCTCCGCAGGTGGCGCACCAGCGTCGGGTAGCTGGCTGGGAAGCCCTCGGCCACCAGCAGCCGATACACCGAGCTGGCCAGCAGGTTGCGGTTGCGGCCCAGCAGCTCCTCGATCCGCCTGGCCCAGCGCTGGTCGATCACCGTCTCGACGACCTGCCGGCGGGCCGGCGGCCCACCGGCCTTGAGCCACTTGGCCACCGTGTCGGGGTGGCGGCCGACCGCGGCGGCGATGTCGGTGATCGTCCAGCCCTGGCGGCGCAACGCCACCACGTCCATGAACTCCTCCTGCGTCATCATCTCGGTGGCCCCTTCGGCGCTCCGGTGCTTGGTCGCCCGGCATGCTGAAGGGGCCCTTGCCATGCGGGCAGGACCCGCACGCAGGAGCCTCAAGAGCTCAACAGGACCCGAACTTCGATGATCGTCATCCCCGAAGTTCGCGGCTCTGGCGCACATCTCGTGATGGAACCGTCGCCGGATCGGTGGGCAGGCTGGTGATCTTGGCCGCTATGTGATGACCAGGGTCTTGACGGCCTTCTACCGCACCTGGCCGCCGTTGCGGTCGAGCAGGTCCAGCAGGTCGAACACGCCGTGCATGTTTGGGCACACGCCCGCACAACCTCGGCCACCTGTCCCCGGTGTGGCCGCGCCTCGGCCAGGGTGCACAGCCGCTACCAGCGCCGGCTCGCCGACGCGGCAGCGGGCAGCCGGCGGGTGGTGCTCCGCCTTGGGGTGCGCCGGTTCTTCTGCGAGGACCCCGACTGCCCAGCGAGGACATTCACCGAGCAGCTCCCGGGGCTGACCACCCGCTACGCTCGGCGCACCCCGCTGCTGCGCGCGCTGCTGGAGCAGGTCGCCCTGGCGCTGGCCGGCCGCGCCGGGACACGGCTGGCCGGCCGGCTGGGGCTGCCAGCAAGCCGCGACGCGCTGCTGCGGCTGCTGCGCGCGCTGCCCGACCCCGAGGTCGGCGAAGTGGCCGTGCTCGGCGTGGACGACTTCGCGTTTCGCCGCGGCCGCGCCTACGGCACCGTGCTGGTGGACATGGCCACCCACCGGCCCATCGACCTGCTCCAAGACCGAGAAGCGCAGACGTTTGCTGCCTGGCTCACCGAGCATCCCGGCACCCAGGTGATCTGCCGTGACCGGGCTGGTGCCTACGCCGACGGCGCCCGCACCGGCGCGCCAGCGGCCCAGCAGGTCGCCGATCGCTGGCACCTGTGGCACAACCTCGCCAAGGGTGTCGAAAGGACGGTGCTTGGCCACCGTGGCTGCCTGCGGGAGCCCCTTGCCGAGCCACCGCCCCCCACCCCGCCGCCGGCCGATCTGGCCCCATCGCCAGCAACGGCACCGCCGGAGAAGAAGATCGTGACCCGGACCACCCAGCGCTACGCGGCAGTCCAGGAGCTGCGCGCCCACGGCGAGTCGATCTCGGCGATCTCCCGCAGCCTGCACCTGGACGTCCAGACCGTCCGCCGGTTCGCCCACGCCAGCAGCCTGGACGAGCTGCTGACCAAGACCGCCGAACGGGCCAGCGTCCTGGACGGGTTCACCGCCTACCTGCACCAACGCTGGAACCAGGGCTGCACCGACGCCGCCGTGCTCACCACCGAGATCAAGGCGCAGGGCTACTCGGGCAGCGACCAGACCGTGCGCCGCTACCTACGACCGTTCCGCCACGGGCGGCCCATGCCGCCACCCGGCCCCACCCCGCCGACCGTGCGCGAGGTCAGCGGCTGGATCATGCGCCGCCCCGACGCGCTGGAGGCTGAGGAGCAGACCAGGTTGAAGGAGGTCCTTGCCCGCTGCCCGCACCTGGACGCCGCCAGCGGGCACGTGGCGGCGTTCGCCGAGATCATGGCCGGCCTGCGTGGCAACCGGCTCGACGGCTGGATCGCCGCGGTGGAGGCCGACGACCTGCCTGGCCTGCACTCCTTCACCACTGGTCTGCGACGCGACCACCAGGCGGTGAGCAACGGGCTGAGCTTGCCCTACAGCTCCGGGCCGGTGGAGGGCAACGTGAACCGGATCAAGATGCTCAAGCGGCAGATGTATGGCCGCGCCAGCTTCGACCTGCTCCGCAAGCGGGTCCTCCTGGCATGAGGCCAGCCGCAGCACCTCGGGTGTCGATCTCGATCACGAGATGTGCGCCAGAGCCAA
>DASYUT010000021.1 GCA_036000965.1 Actinomycetes bacterium | reverse complement strand
ATGGGCAGGTCGAAGCCGGCGCCGTGCTTGGGCAGGTCGGAGGGTGACAGCGACACGGTCACGCGCCGGTCCGGCCAGTCGAAGCCCGCGTTGCCGAACGCGGCCCGGAGGCGGTCGCGGGCCTCGTGGACGGCGGTGTCGCCGAGGCCGACGATGGTGACCGCGGGCAGGCCACGGCTGATGTCGACCTCGGTGCGCACCGGGTGGGCGGCAAGGCCCACCAGCGCGGCGGTCGCGAGCCTGGCCAGCACCGCTCACGCCACCCCGGCGGGGTGAAGGCTGGGCAAGGCGGCGGCGCTCGGCATGCGGCGAACCTACGTGGCCCCGGGACGAGGTTGGACGGCCCCGGCCAGAATGTGGACAACCGAACGCTCACCAACTCGGGACTCGCGCGGCTGCTCTCCGAGGCCGGCGTCGAGGTCGTCGGGGAGGCGACCGACGCTGACGACCTCCTACGAATGGTGACCCTAGACCAGCCCGACGTGCGATCGTCGACATCCGCTTCCGGCATCGCCGGCGAACTCGGGATCAGCGAACGAACCGTCAAAGCGGCATCTGCCCAGATGTTTCGCAAGCTCGGCCTGGAGCCCTCCCCGGACGTGAACCGTCGCGTGCTCGCCGTGCTCACGCTGCTCCGCAGCTAGGACGCCGTTTCGTTCCTTTAGTATGGTATGGGATGATCACGCGCCGTGAGCGAGGTCGCGACGGGTCAGGAGGCGACGATGCCCGAGCTGGCAATGGTGACCGCACCAGCCGACCGCCTACTCGCGGCGCTGCGCCGCTGCCACGACGAACTGACCGCACGCGTCAGCAGGCTCGGCGAAGCGGACCTCACCCGCCGGTCCTACCGCATCGACTGGTCCATCGCGCAGGTGCTGTCCCACCTGGGCAGGGGCGCCGAGATCACCCTCGCCCAGCTCCAGGCCGCCCGCGCCGACACCACGCCGCTCGGCCCAGACGACGTCCGTCCGGTCTGGGCACGCTGGGACGCCCGCTCACCACAGCAGCAGGCCGCCGCGTTCGCCGACGCGGTCCCCCGCCTGTTCGACGCCGTCGACGCGCTCGACGGCGCCGAACGGCGCCGGCTCCGCCCCTACCAGATCATCGTCGGCCACGTCGACCTGCCCACCTTCCTTGCCTTCTCCCTGAATGAGCAGGCAATGCACGGCTGGGAGGTGCACGTGGTCTTCGAGCCCGAGCTACCTGTGGACGCCGAGGCGGTCGAGCTGCTGGTGGAGCTGCTGCCGTTCGGGGCCAGTCTCGTCGACGACAAGGTGCTCGGCGCGCTCGCGCCCGCCCGGCTGGCCATCGAGACCAGCGACCCCGCCCGCCGGTTCGTCCTGGCCCTCGGCGACCAGGCCCACCTGGGCCTGGGCCCGGCCGAGGACGGGGAGGTGTCGGGGTCCCTGCGGCTGCCGACCGAGGCGCTGGTGCGGCTGTTCACCGGCCGGCTCGACCCCGCGCACACGCCCGCAGGCACCCGTGCCGAGGGCCGGCCGTTCCTGGACGAGCTGCGCCGGCTCTATCCTCTGCGCTGATCCCGCGCGGCCGGCGACCGCCCCGTCAGGCCAGGTGCCTGGCCAGGCGCTCGAGGACTGCGCCGGGCCTACTCGCGAGCGCGTATCTGCTGCACGGCCCCGCCGTTGCCGTCCGGATCGCTGAAGAAAGACGAACCCGACATTGTCGAGAGCGTCTCCTTCACGGCTTGGGCGCAACGAACCCGAGTCCGGGGTGGAGGTGGCAGGAGT
>DASYUT010000020.1 GCA_036000965.1 Actinomycetes bacterium | reverse complement strand
GCGCCCGCGTCGAGGTAGGGGTCGGCCGCGGCCCAGGGCTCGGCCGTCGCGGTGTCCGGAGGGCCGGCTGTGGTCGCGGCCTCACGGCGCTCGCCAGGGAGGGCCAGCTTCAGGATCACCCCGAGGCCGAGGCTCACCAGCAGGATCGGCCAGGCCCAGCGCAGGCGCACCACGAGGTCGTCGTCCCCGAACAGGAACACCAGTCCGATCCCGATGAACGCGAGTCCCACGACCAGTGAGAACGGGTCGAGCGCATGCCGTCGCATCAGCCAATCTCCTGGATCTGGGGTTGGATCGGTGGTGTGGGTGTCCCTGGCGGGGGCGGCCACCTGAGCACGCGCACGGCGCCGTAGCCGGCGCTGAGGTCGAGCCTGAGGCGCCCGGCCCGCTCTGAGCCAGCCGTGATCTGGGTCAGCTCGACCTGGATGCCGTCCTCGACGCGGCCGAAGAGCTCCACCTGGCCGGCGCCGGTCCGGCCGTGGGCCTCCACGGGCACGCCTTCGGGCACGTACACGACCACCTCCCCCATGCCGACGCCGGCCCGGATCCGGGCTGGCTCCTCGCCGAACCTCACCTCGTGCAGGTCGACGGTCAGCCTGCCGAACGCGAGCTGGTAGTCGGGGCGGATCTCGGCTGCTGACCGCGGCTGGATCCAGCGGTCGCCGACGCCGCCGCGGAACGGCACGTCGGCGAGGCTGGCCGCGGCCACGGTCGGGACCATCAGCAGCCCGAGGATCACCAGCCCGGCCGACCAGCCCCGCCAGGCGCCGACCACGAGGCCGAGGCCGATCACCACGAGGAACAGCGCGAGCGACCGGCCGAGGGTCATCTCGACCGCCCCGAGGTTGTCGAGCAGGGCCGCCACCCCGACGGCGAGCACCGCCACCGCGACCGTCAGCAGGCCCAGGACCGACGGCGGCCGCCGGCTGCCCCGGCCGCCAGGGGGCGGCACGCCCCACGTACGCGGGGACGGGCGTGATCCGGCCGGAGGTGCGGGCGCCCATCCGGCCGCGGCCGCTCCCCCGCCCCACCCGGCTGGCGGCGGCGCGCCCCAACCGGCTGGCGGCGGCGCGCCCCAACCGGGCGGCGGCCCGCCGGCCGGGCCGGGCCGGTCTGTCTGCCCGGGTCCCATCTGGTCGGGGCGCGCCGGGTCGGACGGGCCAACCGGAGGCGGCCCGCCAGTCGCTTCCTGGCGGAACAGCAGCACTCCGATGGTGATCAGGGCCAGGGCCCAGACGATGCCCGGACGCTGGAACCCGATCGCGCCGGAGAGCAGGAGGGCGGCGAGGCCGAGCAGGGCGACGCCGACCCAGGCCCGGGCGCTCGGCCGGCGGAGCACCGTCTGACCGACCGACTCGGCGCCGGTTGCGGGAGGGAGGAGGATCCAGAGCGCCGCGTACAGCACCAAGCCGGTGCCCCCGGCCAGAGTGAGCACCACGAACATGACCCGGAACAGCAGCGGGTCGACGCCGAAGTACGCGCCGAGCCCGCTCGCCACCCCACCGAGCACCTGACCGTCCGTCCGCCGGGTGAGCCGCCGCTGGCCCGGCCCGGCGGCCGCCGGGCCCCACCCGGGCGGCGGACCGGGCGGCGGCGGACCGGGCGGCGGCGGACCGGGCGGCACGCCCGGCTCATCGCCACCACCAGGGGGCGGGGTCGGGCCCGGCCCACCGGCCTCGCCAGACGGCGGGATCGGGCCTGGTGGTGCGTCCGGGCCGCCGCCGCCCGGGGGCGGGCCTGGTGGTGCGTCCGGGCCGCCGGCACCGCCCGGTGGCGGGCCGGCGAACGCCCCACCGGCGGGCGCCTCCCGGGCCGGCAGCGATTCGCCGCCGAGTTGCTCGGTGTCGGCGGCACGCGCACCGCCGGGTCGGGGCTCCCGAGCGGCGATCCGCTCGGTCACGGCGTCCTCTTCGCTCATCCTTGCATCCTCGCTGCCGGGCGCACGGCCTAGCCGTGCGGCACTCTCATAGCGAGAGCTTCCGCCTCCGCGCGCGCCGCCACCATCGGGGATGTCCCCCGAGCATCCCGGATCCGCCGTGAAGCCGCTGGGGGTCATCACCGATGGTCCCGGGGAAGGCCCCGTGAGAACATCGTCAGGAACGTGGCGGCACCGTCGCCAGCCCCTGGCACCACCGAGGAGGGGCGCCATCAACCAGAACTCGTCACCGACCGCAGGGGTCACGAGACCGACCGCAGGGGTCACGAGACCGACCGTGGGCGTCACGAGCGGCGACTCCCCGGACCAGGACGCGGGCCGGGACGGCGCGCCGTCCCGCCGCCGTGACGCCCTGGTCTTCCAGCGCAGCGCCACCAACCGGGTGGTGGCCGGCGTCGCCGCCGGCCTCGGCGAGCGGCTGGGCATCGACCCGGTGCTCGTCCGGACCGCGCTGGTGGTGCTGGCCCTGGCCGGCGGCGCCGGGGTCGCCCTCTACCTGGCCGGCTGGGCGCTCAGCCACGAGCCCCAGGACGAGCCGGCCGCGGCGCCGGCCCGCCAGGAGCCGACGCTCAGGCAGGCGGTCGCCCTCGGGTGCATCGTGCTCGGGGTCCTGCTCCTGCTCCGCGAGGCCGGCCTCTGGTTCGGCGACGCACTGGTCTGGCCGGTCGCGCTGGCCGCGGCCGGGTTCGCCGTGATCTGGACCCGCAGCGGCTCGACCGACCGGGCGCGGTGGGCGGCGGTCGGCTCCCGCATCCCGGGCAACCCGCTCGAGTCGCTGTTCACCGGCCGGGTGTCGTTCCCCAGGATCGCCTTCGGCGGTCTGCTGGTCTGCAGCGGCATGGCCGTCTTCCTGGCCGCCAACGACGCCCTGACCCTGGCCGCGGTCCGCAACGTCACCCTGTCGGTCGCGGTCACCGCCGCCGGGATCGCGCTCATCTTCGGGCCGTGGATGGCCCGGCTCGCCCGCCAGGTCACCGACGAGCGGCGCGAGCGCATCCGCTCCGAGGAGCGGGCGGAGATGGCCGCCCACCTCCACGACTCGGTGCTCCACACGCTGGCCCTGATCCAGCGGGCCGACGCGCCGCCCGAGGTCGCCACCCTGGCCCGGCGCCAGGAGCGCGAGCTGCGCACCTGGCTGTACGGGCGCGACGCGCCAGCCGGCGAGGAGCGCCTGAGCGCCGCGGTGGAGGCGGTCGCGACCCGGGTCGAGCAGCTCCACAACGTCGTGGTCGACGTGGTGGTGGTGGGCGACGGCCCGATGGACGAGCGGGCCTGGGCGATCGTCCACGCCTGCCAGGAGGCCGCCATCAACGCGGCGAGGCACTCGGGCGCGCAGCTCGTCTCGGTCTACGTCGAGGCCGAGCCGGACACGATCACCGCGTTCGTCCGCGACCAGGGCAAGGGCTTCGACCCCGAGGCCGTGCCCGAGGACCGGCGCGGCATCGCCGAGTCGATCCGCGGCCGCATGCGACGGCATGGCGGGACCGCGGTGATCACCAGCGAGCCCGGGGAGGGGACCGAGGTCCACCTCCGCATCCCCAGGGAGACCCCATGACTCAGGAGGGCGGAGCCATCAGCCGGGAGGACCAGGCGGCCGGGGCTCCGAGGCCCGCCGGCCAGGGCGCGGCGTCAGCCTCGGGCCCTGCCCCGGGCCGCACGCGGGTCTTCCTCGTCGACGACCACCGCTTCTTCCTCTCGGGCCTGCGCGCCGAGCTGGGCGCGGAGTTCGAGATCGTCGGGGACGGCGGCGACGTGGACGCCGCGGTCGAGGGCATCGGGCGGACCGAGCCGGACGTCGTCCTGCTCGACGTGCACCTCCCAGGGGGCGGCGGGCGGTCGGTGATCGAGGCGGTCCAGCGCACCCGGCCGGAGGTCCGCTTCCTCGCCCTGTCGGTGTCCGACGCGGCCGAGGACGTCATCGCGGTGATCCGGGCCGGCGCCCGCGGCTACGTGACCAAGTCGATCTCCCCGGCCGACCTGGCCGCCGCCATCCGCCGGGTGCGCGACGGCGACGCGGTCTTCTCCCCTCGCCTGGCCGGCTTCGTCCTCGACGCCTTCCGGGGACGGCTCGACGGACCGGTCGACCCCGAGCTGGACCAGCTCACCGCCAGGGAGCAGGAGGTCCTGCGCCACATCGCCAGGGGCTACACCTACAAGGAGGTGGGTCGACGGCTGCACCTGTCGGTGAAGACGGTGGAGACCCACGTCTCCTCGGTGCTGCGCAAGCTCCAGCTCTCGAGCCGCCACGAGCTGACCCGCTGGGCGACCGACCGCCGCCTGGTCTGAGGGTCAAAAAGCACCACCCGGAGAGGCAACCGGGAATCCTCTGCCTGTGCTACAGGCACGGGAATCCTCTGCCTGTGCTACAGGCAGAGGAGGATCTCAGGTGTAGCGGGTGATGTAGCCGCGGCGGCGGAAGAGGCGGAGCATCCAGACCAGGAAGGCGAGGGCCGCGGCGGAGACCAGCACGGTGGTGGCGGTGGCGAGGCCCAGCGCGCCCCAGTCCATGCCGCGCCCGTCGACCAGCGCCCGGCCGGCCGCGAACGCGTGGGTGGTGGGGAGCAGCACGCTCACCGGCCGGAGGAACGCGGGCAGCGCGCTCAGCGGGTAGAACACGCCGGACAAGGGCATCACCACGAAGAAGATCCCCCAGGCGAACGCCTCGGCCCCGTTGCCGAAGCGGAGCACCAGCCCCATCACGAACAGCGCCACCGCCCAGCCGGCCACCAGCAGCACCGCGGCGATCGGCACCAGCCCGAGGCCGAGGCTGGTCACGTCGAACGCGTAGAACGCCAGCGCGCTGAGCGCGACCACGGCCACGCCAAGGACGAGCTTGATCAGCCCGAACAGGGCCACCCCGGCGACGAACTCGATTTCCCGGAGGGGCGTGACCATGAGGCTCAGGAGGTTGCGCGACCAGGTCTCCTCAAGGAAGCCGGTCGCGACCGCGATCTGGGCCTGGTAGACGACGTGCCACAGGACGATGCCGGCCAGCAGGTAGCCTGCGGCCGCCTGGGCGCCGCTGCTCGGGCCCCCCTGGCTGGCGAAGAAGATCCCGATCGAGCCGAACAGCACGGTGTCCACCAGCGGCCAGACGGTGACGTCGAACAGCCGGTGCGGGCTGCGCCACAGCGTGTAGGCGTGCCTGCGGGCGACCGCCCGGATGCGCAGCAGCGGGGCCCGCCGCCCGGAAACGCGGACCGCGCTCACGGGCGGGCCCCCTCCTGGTGCTCGCGCGCCTCGCGCTCCCTGGCCAGATGCAGGAAGACCTCTTCCAGGTCGCCCTGGCCGAAGCCGGCCGCCACCTCGGCGGGCGGGCCGTCGGCCACGATGCGGCCGCCGGCCAGGAACACGACCCGCTCGGCGATCCGCTCAACCTCGAGCATGTTGTGGCTGGTGACCAGCAGCGCCGTCCCCTCCTCGTCGCAGAGACGGGCCAGGCCGGTGCGCACCCGCCAGGCGACGTCAGGGTCCAGGGAGGCGGTGGGCTCGTCGAGCACCAGCAGCTCGGGGTCGTGCATGGTCGCCTTCACGATCCCGACCAGGGTCTTCTGGCCCGAGGAGAGCTCGGTGCCCATGGCGACGTCGAGGTGGCCGACGCCGAAGCGCTCGAGCCCCTTGGCGGCTAGCGCTTCGGGGTCGCCGAGCCCGTAGAGCTGGCCGTACATGCGCAGGTACTCCCGCACCCGCAGCCGCTCGGGCAGCGGCAGGTAGCCGGCGGCGAAGCCGACGTGGGTCATCGCCGCGCTGCGGCCCTTGGGCAGGCGGTGGCCGCAGATGACCACCGTGCCGGCGTCCGGCTCGATCACCCCGAGGCACATCAGCAGGGTGGTGGTCTTGCCGGCGCCGTTCGCGCCGAGCAGCGCGACGCGCTCGCCTTCTCGGACGGCGAGGTCGACGTGGTCGACGGCCCGGCCGCGACGGTACTCCTTCACCAGCCCCCGGGCGTCAAGGACATGGGTCATGGAGCCAGAGTGACAGCCATCCCCGGCAGTCCGCCAGGAGGTTTCCGGCCCGGCCGGGGCGACCGCCAGCCGGACCGCAGCGTGGCGGCCGGACCGCAGCGTGGCGGCTGGCCTCAGCGTGGCGGCTGGCCACCGGCGCGCGAGCGGCCCGGCCGGGGCGGACCCCCGGCCGGACCTCAGGGTGGCGGCTGGCCGTCGGCGCGCGAGCGGCCCGGCCGGGGCGGGAGCAGGGCGGTGCGGCCCTCGGGGTCGTCGGGACTGCGGTGGCGGGGCCGGACCGGCTCCACCCGCTGCTCGGAGCGGACGCTGCGGCGCTCGCCCGACCAGGGTGCTGGCACGGCCACGACCTGGTCGGCGAGGAAGTAGGCGGCCGGCTCGTAGTTCACCCGCCAGCCGCGGAAGTGCCGCCAGGCCAGCTCCCGCGGCCGCTCCACCGGGAACCCGACGGCCTCGAGCCGGTCGACCGCCTGGTCGAACTCCTCGTAGGTGAGCATGATGTCGTCGTCGGGCCGGGGGTCGGAGGACACCCTGAACCCGAACACGCCGGCCAGGGCTCGCAGGCCGAGGAAGCCGGTGCGCAGGCAGTGGCGGGCCGCCGAGGGCGCCGTGGACGGCGCCAGCGCGAGCTGGAGCGCGGCCGCGTCCATCACCGCGAGCAGGCTGACCACCCACGACCGGAGCGGGTACGGCGACCGGAACGACAGCAGCCAGGGGTAGTTCACGTGGGACTCGGTGAGGTCGGCGGCCCACCGCTCCCAGTCGGTGTAGAAGGGCCCGAGCGAGTCCAGGCCGCCGATGAGCTGCTCGCGGGCGAGCAGCTCGGCGCCCCAGGCCGGCTCGCCTGCCCGGCTCTCCAGCATGTTCACCAGGGTCTCGCGGCGGTTGTAGGCGCCGTAGATGGTCGGCAGGTAGCCGATCTCGAGGGCGACCACGATGAGCCCGGTGGCGGCGGCGACGAACGTCACCACGGTGGCCGCCCCCTTGGGCGAGGAGGCGATGCCGAGGGTGAACAGCGACGACCCGGCCAGCCGGAAGGCGGTCATGAGGTTGTCGCCGGTCAGCGGCCAGAACACCAGTGCGTAGCCGAGGAAGGCGAGCAGGAGCCAGACGGCGAGCAGGGTGAGCAGGGAGACGGGGCCGAGCAGGCCGAGCAGCCGATCCTTGGCCTCGTAGCTGCGCAGCCGGTCGGACACGGCCATGAACGCGTTGCTGGTCGCCCGCCAGACTGTGTAGGCGATGATCGACCTGACGCCCTTGGGCAGCACGATGGTGGCGACCACGCTGATGAACGTCCCGCCGACGAGCGCCAGGCCGAGCGCGAACCCTGCCCACCTGCCCAGCTCAGCCATGCCAGCTCCCCGATGTCAGCGCGGCTCGACCGGCACCTCGTCCTCGTAGCACCATAGCTGCTCCTCGCGGGGCTGGAACGACCGGACGACGGGGTGATGCTCGGCCCGCCAGTGCCGGGTCGCGTGCCGGTTCGTGGCAGGCATGCGCGCTCCTCTCGGCTGGCCCGTCGGCGGGGTATGGTCGCGTCCCCTCGAACGCCTCCTGGGGGCGTCCTGTTCCCTCTGCTGCGCCCTCCCGGTCGTGGCAGCGCGGCTCGGCTACAGTGCGTCGAGCCGGTTCCCCCGCAGCCTGGAGAGGAGCGTCCGGTGGCAGCAGGCAACCGTGGCGATCGGCCGACCAGCTATCTCATGGACATGGACGGGGTACTCGTCCACGAGGAGCAGCCGGTGCCCGGGGCGGACGAGTTCGTCGCCCGGCTCCGGAAGGCGGGCATCCCGTTCCTGGTACTGACCAACAACTCGATCTACACGCCCCGCGACCTCGCGGCCAGGCTGCGCCTGACCGGCATCGAGGTGCCCCCGGAGTGCATCTGGACTTCGGCGCTGGCCACCGCCAAGTTCCTGCACGACCAGCTGCCGGGCGGGACCGCCTTCGTGGTGGGTGAGTCCGGGCTGACGACGGCGCTCCACGCCATCGACTACGTCCTGAGCGAGCGCAACCCCGACTACGTGGTGCTCGGGGAGACCCGCATCTACAGCTTCGAGGCCATCACCCGCGCGATCCGGCTGGTCCACGCCGGGGCCCGCTTCATCGCCACCAACCCGGACCCCACCGGGCCCTCGCCGGCCGGCCTGCTGCCCGCCACCGGCGCGGTTGCCGCCCTGATCACCCGCGCCACCGGGGTGCAGCCGTACTTCGTGGGCAAGCCCAACCCGCTGATGATGCGGTCGGCGCTGCGTGCGATCGACACCCACTCGGAGTCCACGGTGATGATCGGCGACCGCATGGACACCGACATCGTAGCCGGCATGGAGGCGGGCATGGAGACGATCCTGGTGCTGGCCGGGGTCACCAGCCGGGCCGAGGCCGAGCGCTTCCCCTACCGTCCCTCGCGGATCGTCGACTCGGTGGCCGACCTGGTGGCCGACCTGGAGGTGTGAGCGCGCCGGCCCGCCGATCTCGCTGAAGCGCGCGAGGCCGGCCCGGGGAACCACACCGGATGCCGATATGATCCCGCCCATGGCAAGCGACACGATCGGAAGGGTGGAGACCACGGGCGCACTCGAGCGGCAACAGGGCCCCGAGACCGAGCTGCTCCTCCGCAAGCAGGTCGAGCTCAAGGTCGTGCAGGTGGAGGTGGCAGAGCGCGAGCTGGTGCTGGCCGTGTTCCAGGCCGAGCTGGCCGCGTTCGAGACGCAGTACCGGTGCGCGCTCGGCGCCCGCTACGCGCGGCTCGACGAGCTGACCGACCGGCTCGAGGCCGAGCGCGACGCCGACGCCCCGCCCCCGCTGGCCGAGGGCGAGGCCCCGTCCGCAGACCGCGACCAGGATGGGCAGTGCGGGGAGAACTGGGCCTGGGCGGGGGGCGAGCGCGGCGGCCCGGCCGAGCCGCCAAAGCGCTCGACGGTCGACGAGATCGCCAAGCGCCTGTTCCGCAAGCTCGCGCGGAGCATCCACCCCGACCTCGCCGCCAACCAGGCCGAGCGCGAGCGGCGCACGAACCTGATGGTGGAGGCCAACCACGCCTACGAGCGGGGTGACGTCGCCGCCTTGCGCCGCCTCCTCGAGCGCTGGGAGCGGAGCCCTGACGCGGTGGTCGGCACCACCACCCTTGCCGACCTGGAGCGCACCATGCGCACGATCGACCGGGCCAGGGAGCGCCTGGCCCAGATCGACGGCGAGCTGGCCACGCTGGAGGCCTCGGCCATGGGGTGGCTGCGGCGCCGGGTCCAGAAGGCAGCCGACGAGGGCTGGGACCTGCTGGGCCACATGGCCAGGGAGCTCGACCGCCAGATCGTCGAGGCCGAGGAGGAGCTGACGCGCCGCGCACTCGGCGTGTTGGCCTGACCGGTAGCCGGCAGCCGGGGCGAGGGAGCGAGCCCTCCACGGCCCGCCAACAGCGCCTGTGCCATCGTGTGGTGGATCCGCGGAGCTACCGGACAGGGACACCGATGAGCGACACAGGGGCACCGATGAGCGACGTCCGACTCGGGATCGACGTCGGGGGTACCTTCACCGACCTCGTCGCCCTGGTCGACGGCGGGATCGTCACCGCCAAGGTGCCGTCGACCCCCCGCAACCAGGCCGAGGGGGTGCTCAGGTCGGTCGAGGCGGCACGACTGGGTGACCCGGGTCGAGTGGCCGCGTTCGCCCACGGCACCACGGTGGCCACCAACGCGCTGCTCGAGCGGCGCGGGGCCCGCACCGCCCTGGTCACCACGGAGGGCTTCCGCGACGTGCTCGAGATCGGGCGCCAACAGCGGCCGTCGCTCTACGACCTGACCGCCGACCGCCCGCCTCCGCTGGTACCCAGGGAGCTGCGCTTCACCGTGGCCGAGCGCATGGGCCCGGACGGCGAGGTCGTCCCGCTCGACGAGGAGCGCCTGGCCGCCGCTGTGGCCGCCGTGCGTGACGCCGACGTCGAGGCCGTCGCCGTCTGCCTGCTCTTCTCCTTCCTGCATCCCGAGCACGAGCGCCTTGTCGGCCAGGCCCTGCGCGAGGCGGCGGACCTGGACGGGGTCGCCGTGTCGCTCTCCTCGGAAGTGCTGCCCGAGTTCCGGGAGTACGAGCGCTTCTCGACCGCCGTGGCCGACGCCTACCTGACCCCGCGCCTGGCCGCCTACCTCGAGCGACTGGCGGGCGAGGCGACCGGGCGGGGGCTGCCGGCACCGCTGGTGATGCAGTCCTCGGGCGGGGTGATCGAGGTCGGCGCGGCAGCCGCCCACGCGGCCAGCTGCGTGCTGTCCGGCCCGGCCGGCGGGGTGGTCGGGGCCGCCTACGTGGCCAAGCTGTCGGGCTACGACGACCTGCTCACCTTCGACATGGGCGGCACCTCCACCGACGTGGCGCCCGTGCTCGGCGGCGACGTGCAGACCACCACCGAGTCGGTCGTCGCCGGGGTGCCGATCAAGCTGCCCATGGTCGACGTGCACTCGGTCAGCGCCGGCGGCGGCTCGATCGCCTGGGTGGACGAGGGCGGCGCCCTGCGGGTCGGCCCCTGGTCGGCCGGCGCCGACCCCGGGCCGGCCGCCTACGACCAAGGCGGCGAGGAGCCGACCGTCACCGACGCCAACCTCTTCCTCGGCTACCTGGCCGACGGCGCCGAGCTGGGCGGAGAGCTGCGGCTCCAGCGGGCGCTGGCCGAGCGGGCGCTGGCCAGGGTGGGCGAGCGGCTCGGGGGGGACACCCTGGACGTCGCCCTCGGGGTCGTGCGGGTGGCCAACGCCGAGATGGTGCGCGCCCTGCGGGTCATCAGCGTCGAGCGGGGCCTCGACCCGCGCGAGTTCACCCTGGTCGCCTTCGGCGGCGCGGGTGGCCTGCACGCCTGTGCCCTGGCCGAGGAGATGGGCATGGGGCGGGTGCTCGTCCCGGCCGCGAGCGGGGTGCTGAGCGCCCTCGGCCTGGCAATCTCCGACCTGCGCCGCGACTACGTGCGGCCGCTGCTCGGCCCGCTCACAGAGGTGGACCCGGGCGAGGCCGAGCGGGCCTTCCGGGCCATGGAGGAGCAGGCTCGCCAGGACCTCGCCGGCCCCGACCTCGACCGCCAGGCCGACCTGCGCTACCGCGGCCAGTCCTTCGAGCTGACCGTCGGGGCCGGCGGATGGGAGGAGCTGGAGGAACAGTTCCACGTGGAACACGAGCGCCGCTACGGCTTCCGGATGGACGACGAGACCGTCGAGCTGGTCAGCCTCCGGCTGGTCGCCACCGTGCCCGGCGACAAGCCCGAGGTCCGGGCCGAGGCGCCAGAGAGCGGGCGCGAGCCCGGCCGCCGCGAGATCAACCTGGACGGCAAGTGGCGGGAGGTCGAGGTGGTGCAGCGCCGCAGCCTCGGCCCCGGCGCCAAGCTCGACGGCCCGGCCGTGGTCGAGCTCGCCGAGGCGACCCTCCTGCTGCGACCAACCTGGCGCGCCACCCTGGACGAGGTCGGCACCCTGGTCCTCGAGCGCACCGAGGAGGTCTGATGGACGGTGTGACGTTGTCGGTCCTAACGAGCGCGCTTACGACCATCGCCGAGGAGATGGGGTCGCTGCTGGTCCGTAGCGCCTACTCCTCCAACATCAAGGAGCGGCGGGACTGCTCGACGGCCCTGTTCGACGCCCGCGGGCGGATGGTCGCGCAGGCCGAGCACATCCCGGTCCACCTCGGCGCGATGCCGGAGGCGGTGGCCGCAGTGATGGCCCGCGACCCCGGGCCGGGCGACGTCTTCGCCGTCAACGACCCCTACTCGGGCGGGACCCACCTGCCCGACGTCACGCTGGTCTCCCCGCTCACCGTCGACGGTGAGGCCATGGGCTGGGCGGTGACCCGCGCGCACCACTCCGACATCGGCGGGATGCGGCCGGGGTCGATGCCGAGCGACTCGCGCGAGATCTGGCAGGAGGGGCTGGTCATCCCGCCCGTCCGGCTGGTCAGGGACGGCGAGTACGTGCGCGACGTGTTCGACCTCATCCTGGCCAACTCGCGCACCCCAGCGCTCCGCCGGGGCGACTTCCGGGCTCAGATCGCCGCCAACCGCCTGGCCGGCGAGCGCCTGGCCGAGCTGGTGGGCCGCCGCGGCAGAGACACGGTGCTGGAAGCCTTCGACGAGGTCATCGCCTACGCCGAGCGGCGCACCAGGGACGCGATCGAGGCCCTGCCCGACGGCGAGTACACCGCCGAGAGCGAGATCGAGGGCGACGGCGTGACCGACGACGACATCCCGATCAAGGTGACGGTGACCGTGGCGGGCGACGAGATGACCATCGACCTGGACGGCACGGCGGACGCGGTCGCCGGCAACGTCAACTGCCCGCTGTCGGTCACCCGCTCGGCCTGCTACTTCGCGCTCCGGGTGCTGCTGCCCGACGACGTCCCGGCCAACGCCGGGACCTACGCGCCACTCACCATCCTCGCCCCCGAGGGGAGCCTGGTGCACGCCGCCTCCCCGTCGGCGGTGGTGGCCGGCAACGTGGAGACCAGCCAGCGGGTGGCCGACACCGTGCTGGCCGCCCTGGCCCGCTGCGCCGACCTGCCCGCCCAGGGCCAAGGGACAATGAACAACCTCGTCATCGGCGGGCGGGGCTGGACGTACTACGAGACGATCGCTGGCGGGCAGGGTGCCTCCAGTGCCGGTCCCGGCCCTTCCGGCGTGCACGTCGGCATGACCAACACGCTCAACACGCCGATCGAGGCGCTGGAGCTCGAGTACCCGATGCGGGTCGAGCGCTACGAGCTGCAGTACGGGTCGGGCGGAGCCGGACGCCACCGGGGCGGCGACGGAGTCGTCCGGGCCGTGCGGGTCCTCGAGCCGGCCAGCCTCTCCCTGCTCACCGACCGGCGCCGCCACGCCCCAGCGGGCGCCCGCGGCGGCGAGCCGGGCGCGCCTGGCCGGAACCTCCTCGACGGCGAGGAGCTCCCCCCGAAGGCCAGCCGCGAGCTGGAGGAGGGCTCGGTGGTGACCGTCGTCACGCCGGGCGGAGGCGGCATGGGTGACGGATGACCGGCCCCGCTCATGGTGTGGTCACCGTGCGGCAGGAGCGCCCGCGATGGGCGTCGTGGCTTCAGCTCGGCCGTGGCCGCGCCGAAGCTGACCCCATCACCGCCGCACGTGCTGGGGTTCGGGGAGGTCGCAGGCGGGTATTCCGTAGCGATGCCGCTGTGGCCCGCTCACCGTGGTTCGCCCGGATCCGGAGGCTTACGCGCCCGTTCAGCGGTAAGACCGGCGGGAGCACGGCCGGCACGAGCAGCCGGGAGGAGCCAACCGTCAGCGCTTGGAGGTCATGATGAGCTTACCGACGATCGACACCGTCCGCGGCTGGCAGGACCTGACCCTGGTCGCCACCGACGGTTCGGTGATCGGCAGGATCGAGAGCATCTACGTCGACCGGGAGACCAGGCAGCCGGAGTGGGTCCTCGTGCGGACCGGCCCGACCGGCTCCATCAGGATGTTCGTACCGATCCAGAACGCCGCCCAGGAGGGCGACACGGTGCGTGTCCCCCACCAGGAGGACACCATCCGCACGGCCCCTGGCCTGGACCCGGACGGCGACCTCTCCGAGGACGAGGAGGCGCGCCTCTACGGCCACTACGGGGTCGAGTACTCCACAGCCGCGTCCCCGAGCGGTCTCCCGGCCGGCGAGGCCGACGCCTCCAGCCGCGACCACGACGTCGCAGCGGCCACCGGGACGTTGGCCGGCGCCCGGGGCCGGCTCACCCGGCACCAGGACGCCCCGGCGGCGGCCGCGACCGGGGACGCCGAGACCGTGACGCCCGCAGCGACCGCGCGCGGGGCCGAACCGCCGGCCGGGTCCTGGACCGACGCCACCCCCATTGTGGTCACGACCGCGGCCGGCCGCCGCGACGCCGAGGATGCCGACACGGTGGGCACCACCGGTGTGCTGCCGGAGCCCACGACCGTGCCGCAGGCCGGGACCGACACCGGCATGGCACCCGCCGACCAGCGCCCGGCGGGCCGTGGGAAGCTGGTGAAGGCGCTGGCCGGGGCTGGCGCGGCAGCCGCAGTCGGGAGCGTCGTGCTGAACCGGCGCAGGCAGGCCCGGCGCCGGCCCCGAGGGCTCGCCGCGGCGCTGGTCGCGCTCGGCCTGGCCCGGCCGCCCCGGCGGCGCGGGCTCGCGGCCGTGGTCACCCGCAAGCCGCGCCCCACCGGGGTCGCGGCGGCCCTGTCGAGCGCCGGGCAGGCGCTTGGCGAGGGCACGACCGCGGCGCGCCAGGCGCGGCAGGCGCTCGGCCAGGGGGCGAGTGGCGCGGCCCGTGAGGCCAGGAACCGGGTCGTGGTCGTCAGGCGGCGCATCGGCAGGCGGCCAGCCACGCGAGCGGGCAGGGCGAAGGCGACCGCGCTGGCGGTCGCCACGGCCGCGACGGTGCGGCTGCGGCGCCGCGGGCGGCGGCGCAACCGCGCCAAGGCGCGCAGGCAGGTGGCCGCTCGGCTGGCGGGCGCCCGCGGCGCTTGGGCCTGGGTGATCGGCGAGGCAGCCCGGGCAACCGAGCAGGCGGCCGAGGCGACCAGGCAGGCGACCCACACGGTGGAGAGCGCCGCCGAGTCGGCGCGCGGCGCGCCGGCCGTGGTCACGCGGAAGCTCAGGCGGGAGGCCCGCCGCGCGGACGTGCGGAGCGCCGCCGCACGGACGCGCGGGCGGATGCGGGAAGCTCTCCCGCGACGGCAACGGAGGTCGAGGAAGATGGGGAAGGTCACGGGCAGGCTCGGCTTGGCGCTCGGCGCGGCAACCGGCTACGTGCTCGGCGCCAAGGCGGGCCGGGAGCGGTACGAGCAGATCGTCGAGGCGGTCCGCCGGCTCACGGAGCGGCCTCAGGTGAAGCGGATCGTGGAGCAGGCTCCGAGCACCGTGACGTCAACGGTCGAGCAGGTGGCCGACAAGGCCGCGGACAAGGTGCGCCAGGCCGGCGACAGGGTCGCCGCCGGGAGCAACGGCGCCCCCGACGCGTCCGGGCCGCGCGTCGACGTCCGCGATGGCGCGCGGGCCGGTCGGCGCGGTGTCGTCGAGGACCCGGTCCCGCCACCGGCGCCGGCAGCAGAGGCGTCCAAGGCGCCCAACCCGGCCCCCGAGGAGATCGGCAAGCCGTAGGGCAGGGCGGCCTCGGCGCCGCCAACGTACCGGGCCGGGTGTCCGCGACCACCGCCGGTCGCGGGCACCCGGCCCGTACCCGTGCCGCCCACCCGTGCCGCCCACCCGTGCCGCCCACCCCGTGCCGCGACCACCGCCGGGGTCGCGGCCATCCGGCCCGGTCCCGCCCGCCCACCCCGGCCCCCCCCCCCCCCGGGGGGTCGCGGGCACCCGGCCCAGTCGCGCCTGCCCACCTTCCGCGCCAGGCGGGCGGTGGGAACGTAGACTCCCGGGAGGCGCCCGAGCCGCGCCGCTCGAGTGGAGGCGAGCAGCCATGTGGGAGTACGCGATCCGCGAGTACGCCCAGACGTGGGGGGTGAACGAGGCCGAGTCGGCCGCGGCGTTCCTCGCCGAGCTGAACGAGCTCGGGCGGAACGGGTGGGAGGCCGTGGGCATGACCCCCCGCACCCACTACGACCGCGGCGGAGGCCCGCCCGGGATCGACACCTTCACCTTCGTCGTGCTGCTCAAGCGCCGGGTCGTCACCGAGGAGCCGCTGCCCCCCCACGCCCTGCCGGTCACCCCGAGCCGCAACTGAAGCATCAACTGGCGAGGGAGCCGGGCCGAGCGGAGCTCCAGGCCTCGCGCGCTCGAGGCCAACGCGCCTCGCGCTTCAGCCGACAAGCCCCGGCTCAGCCGCCGGTCAGTTGACTCCCCTCGTTCCCACCGTTGCGCCCGGCTACGCGCGCGAGTAGCGATGTAGCCGACTCGCCCCGGATCGACGCGTCCAGCACCTCCACCACGTGCGCCATCGCGAGGTGCTCGCCCTTGCGCTCGAGGCTGGCCCGGATCTGCAGCAGGCACCCGGGGTTGGAGGTGACCAGCAGGTCGGCGCCGGTGGCGAGCACGTTGGCGGCCTTGCGGGCGCCCAGCTCGCGCGCTGGCTCGGGCTCGACCAGGTTGTAGATGCCGGCCGAGCCGCAGCAGATCTCGGCCTCGTCGATCTCGCGGATCTCGAGCCCGGGCACGGCGCGCAGGCCGTCCCGGGGCGGCTTGCGGATGCCCTGGGCGTGGGCGAGGTGGCAGGCGTCGTGGTAGGCGGCCTTGACCGGGAGCGGGTGGCGCTCGGCTGCCGGCTCCAGCTCGGCCAGGAACTCGGAGATGTCGCGCACGCTGGCCGAGAACCGGGCCGCCCGCTCGGCGTACCTCGGGTCGTCGCGGAGGAGGTGGCCGTACTCCTTCATGGAGGAGCCGCAGCCGGCCGCGTTGACGACCACGGCGTCGACCCCGGCCGCCTCGAACACCTCGATGGTCCGCCTGGCGAACCGCTGAGCCTCCGCCTCCCGGCCCGCGTGCATGCTCAGGGCGCCGCAGCAGCCCTGCCCGGGCGGGGCGACCACCTCGCAGCCGTCGGCGGCCAGGACCCTGGCGGTGGCCGTGTTGACCTGCGGGAAGAACACCGACTGGACACAGCCGACGAGGATGCCGACCCGGCCCCGGCGCTCGCCGCTGGCCGGCGTCACCTCCGGCACCTTCTCCATCGGTCCGAGGTCGGGCAGCAGGGTCTGCATCGACCCGAGGCGGCCGGGCAGGAGCCGCACCAGCCCGGCCCGCTCGACCAGCGTGCGCAGGCCGGCCTTCTGGTAGAGGCGGAGCGGCCCGCGCAGCAGCCGCAGGCGCCGGGGGTAGGGGAAGAGCTTGAACACCAGGGCGCGGAAGGCGCGGTCCCGCCTGGACCTGGGATAGCGCCGCTCGACCTGCTGGCGGGTGGCCTCGATCAGCTTGTCGTACTGGACGCCGGAGGGGCAGGCGGTGACGCACGCCATGCAGCCGAGGCACTGGTCGAAGTGGCGGGCCATCTCGTCGTTCAGGGGCCCGCCGGAGAGCCCGACGTCCATCAGGTAGATGCGGCCCCGCGGCGAGTCCATCTCCTCGCCCCACAGCAGGTAGGTCGGGCAGGTCGGCAGGCAGAAGCCGCAGTGCACGCAGTCGTCGATCAGCATCTTGTCGGGCGGGTGGTGGTCGTCGAAGGCGGGCAGGGCCTGCGCCCCGGACTCGGGCCGGCCATCCCCCATGGTGGCCCTGGCGGCCTGCCGGGGCTCGGCCCCGACCTCCTCGGCGATCCCGGCCGGGCGTGCCGCCCCGACCGCGGCGGCGGTGGCCCGATCGTGCGCGGGCTCGGGAGCGTGGTCGGCCATTCAGATCCCTCCGACGAAGCGCCCCGGGCTGAGCAGGCCCGAGGGGTCGAACCGTTGCTTGACCTTGCGCATCAGCGGCAGGGCGTCGCCGACCGGCCCCCAGGCGTCGACGCCCTGCTTGACCTCGAGCGGCGCCTCGGCAACGACCAGGCCCGCCTGTGCGGGCGCGAGCCGCTCGCGGGCCCCGTTCACGAAGGCGGCCAGGGTCGTCGCGTCCCCGCCGTCGAGGCCCGCCCGCAGCACCCCGGTGCCGGCGTGCGCGGTCGCCCGGGCGGCCAGCCCGTGGGCGGCGGCCACCTCCCAGACGGTGGCGAGCGCGCCCGGCAGCCCGCTCGGTCCCGTGGCCACCTTGACGCCGAGCTGGCCGGCCTCCCAGGGCAGGGCGCCGAGGGCGGCGGCCGCCCGGGTGGCCTCGCCGCCCCGGTCGGCCCCGCCGCCCAGGCCCGCCTCGCCACCCTGGCCGGGCTCGCCGTCGAGGAGCACGCGGGCGCCGGGCGTGCCGGCATCGGCGAGCAGCCGGGCCGTGTTCGCGGCCTGGGCGTCGACGCCCGGGCCGATGCCCTCGAACAGGACCGTGAGCGTGCCCGGCCCGTCCGGGCCGGGCCAGTCCAGCTCGATCGCGCTCGGGACCAGGGCAGAGGCGAGCAGGGCGCGCACCGCCGACCCGGCCTGCCCGGGGGCGGCCACCTCGGCGGTGGCCACGGCGGTGGCGGCCGGTGCCGGGTGCAGGCGGAAGATCGCCTCCACGATCACGCCCAGGGTGCCGAGCGACCCGGCGAACAGCTTGCCGAGGTCGTAGCCGGCCACGTTCTTGACCACCTTGCCGCCCGAGTGGGCCACGGTGCCGTCGGCCAGCACCACCGTGATCCCGATGAGCAGGTCGCGCACGGTGCCGTAGCGGAGCCGGCGCGGCCCCGACGCGTTGGCGGCCACGACCCCGCCGACCGTGGCCCTGGCCTCGGGCGGGTCCAGGCCGAGGAGCTGGCCGGCCGGGGCCAGCGCGGCCTGCAGGTCGGCCAGGCGCACCCCGGCCTCCACCCGGACGACCAGGTCGCCGGCGGCGTGCTCCAGCACGCGGCCGAGCCGCTCGGTGGAGAGGACCAGGTCGACCCCTGCCGGAGGGTTGCCCAACCCGAGCTTGCTGCCGCCGCCTCTCACCACCGTCCGGAACCCGCCCTCGTAGGCGGCCCGCAGGACCTCGGCCGTCTCCGTGGTCGAGCTGGGCGAGACCACCGCCCGCGGCTGCGCCCCGTCGACCGCGTCGGTCGGACCGGCTTCGCGCACCCGCCCTGGAAGGCTCAGGCCAGGCAGGCTCGTCCCATCGGGGGGGCCGCCGGGGGGATCGTTCACTGTGGCGCCCACGTCACACCGCCTCCACCAGTCCGGGCTGCTCGGCCGGGTGCACGTGGCGCTTGCCCGGGGTCTCGCCGCACAGGCGCGGGGTGGGGAACACCTTGCCCGGGTTGCAGCGGCCGTCCGGGTCGAAGGCGCACCGGAGGAGCTGCATGACGTCCAGGTCGTCGGCGGTGAACTGCTTCGGCATGTACTTCTTCTTGTCGGCACCGACGCCGTGCTCGCCGGTGATCGACCCGCCCAGGGCGAGGCAGGCGAACAGGATCTTGGCGGCCAGCTCCTCGGCACGCTCCTCCTCGCCTTCGACGTCGCCGTCGTAGAGGACCAGCGGGTGCAGGTTGCCGTCCCCGGCGTGGAAGACGTTGGCCACCCGCAGCCCGCGCTCCTCGGCCATGTCGGCGATCTCGCGGAGCACCGCGCCGAGCGCCGTGCGGGGGATGACCCCGTCCTGGACGTAGTAGTCGGGGCTGATACGGCCGACCGCAGCGAACGCGGACTTGCGGCCCTTCCAGAACAGCGCCCGCTGGTCGTCGTCCTCGGCGATCTGGATGGTGGTCGAGCCGGCCTCCTGGCAGAGCCGCTCGACCTCCTCGAACTGGTGCGTGCACTCGGCCTCGGGCCCGTCCAGCTCGACGATCAGGACGGCGCCGGCGCCCTCGGGGTAGTGGACGTGCACGGCGGCCTCGGCCGCCTCCATGGCCAGGGCGTCCATGATCTCGACGGCGGCGGGCACGATGCCGGCCGCGATGATCTTGGAGACCGCGTCGCCGGCGGCGTCGGCGCTCTCGAAGGCGGCCATGAGCGTGCGCACCGCCTCGGGCTTGCGCAGCAGGCGCAGGGTGACCTTGGTGGCGATGCCGAGGGTGCCCTCGGAGCCGACGAAGGCGCCGACCAGGTCGTAGCCGGGCGGGTCGGGCGCCTTGCCGCCCAGGTGGACCAGGTCCCCGTCGGGCAGCACGATCTCGAGCCCGGTGACGTGGTTGGTGGTGAACCCGTACTTCAGGCAGTGGGCGCCGCCCGAGTTCTCGGCCACGTTCCCGCCGATCGAGCAGATGAGCTGGCTGGACGGGTCGGGCGCGTAGTAGTAGCCCCTCGGGGCGACCTCCTTGGTCACCCACAGGTTGATCACGCCGGGCTCGACCACGGCGCGCTGGTCGTCGTAGTCGATCTCGAGGATGCGGCGCATGCGGGAGAGCACGATCAGCACGCCGTCCGAGACGGGCAGCGCCCCGCCCGAGAGGCCGGTGCCCGACCCGCGAGCCACGAACGGCACGCCCTCCTCGTGGCAGACGCGCACCGCGCCCTGGACCTGCTCGGTCGTCTCGGGCAGGACGACCAGGGCGGGCACGACCCGGAACGCGGCCAGCCCGTCGCACTCGTAGGTGCGGAGCTGGTTGCGCTCGGCGATCACCCCTCCGGGCCCGAGGACGGCCCGCATCCGCTCGATGAGCCGTTGCCTGTCGACCATGACCCCTCCTCGGGGAACGCGCTGACGGAGGGTGGACCTTTTTGGGAACGAGCTGACGGAGGCGAGACGGTGGGTTGCTAGTCGAGCAGCTCGTAGGCTGGCAGGGTGAGGAACTCGACGAACTCGTCGGACAAGGCGACCCGCTCGAACAGCTCCCTGGACTCCTTGGGGCGCCCCTTGCTGTAGAAGAACTCGTCGCCGACCTGCTCGCGGATCTTCTCCAGCTCCTCTCCTGCGATCTGGCGGACCAGCTCGGCGGTGACGGTCTGGCCCTCGGCCAGCTTCACCGAGTTGTGCACCCACTGCCACACCTGGGAGCGGGCGATCTCCGCGGTGGCCACGTCCTCCATCAGGTTGAAGATGGGCGCCGCGCCCTGGCCCCGCAACCACGAGGAGATGTACTGGATGCCGACGTTGACGTCGTTGCGCAGCCCCTCCTCGGTCGCCTCGCCCGGGGTGTCCTTGACGTTCAGCAGGTCGGCGGCTGCCACGTCGACGTCGTCGCGCCGCCGGTCTATCTGGTTCGGCCGGTCCCCCAGCACCGCGTCGAAGCAGGCCTTGGCCACCTCGACGAGGTCGGGGTGGGCGACCCAGGTGCCGTCGAAGCCGTCGCCCGCCTCGCGCTGCTTGTCCTCGCGGACCTTGGCGATGGCGGTCTTGTTGATCTCGGGGTTCTTGCGGCTGGGGATGAACGCCGACATGCCGCCCATGGCGAACGTACCCCGCCGGTGGCAGGTCTTGACCAGCAGCTGGGTGTAGGCCCGCATGAAGGGCACGGTCATGGTGACCTTGTTGCGGTCGGGCAGGATGAACTCGGGCCGGGTGCGGAACTTCTTGATGATCGAGAACATGTAGTCCCAGCGCCCGGCGTTCAGGCCGGCCGAGTGGTCGCGCAGCTCGTAGAGGATCTCGTCCATCTCGAACGCGGCCGTGATGGTCTCGATCAACACGGTCGCCTTGATCGAGCCGCGGGAGATGCCGAGCCGGTCCTGAGCGAACTGGAACACGTCGTTCCAGAGCCTGGCCTCCAGGTGGCTCTCGAGCTTGGGCAGGTAGAAGTAGGGGCCGCTGCCCCGGTCCAGGAGCCGCCGGGCGTTGTGGAAGAAGCAGAGCCCGAAGTCGACCAGGGAGCCGGCGGCCCGCTCGCCGTCGATCAGGATGTGCTTCTCGGGCAGGTGCCAGCCGCGGGGCCTGGGCATGAGCACCGCGACCACGTCGTTCAGCCGGTACTGCCTGCCGTCGGGGCTCTCGAAGCTGATCGTGCGCTCGATCGCGTCGGTCAGGTTGGCCTGGCCGCCGAGCATGTTCTCCCAGGTCGGGGAGTTGGCGTCCTCGAGGTCGGCCATGAACACCCGCGCCCCGGAGTTGAGCGCGTTGATCAGCATCTTGCGGTCGGTCGGCCCGGTGATCTCCACCCGCCGGTCGGCCAGGTCGTCGGGGTAGGGCGCGACCGTCCAGTCCCCCTCCCGGACCGACGCGGTCCCGGGCAGGAAGTCGGGCAGCTCGCCGGCCTCGAACTCGGCCTGGCGCTCGGCCCGCCGGGCAAGCAGGGAGGCCCGGGTCGGGCCGAACTCGCGCTGCAGGGCAGCCACGAACCCGAGCGCCTCGTCGGTGAGCACCTGCCCGTACTTCTCCCTGGACGGTCCGTGGACCTCGATGCCGTCAGTGGTTCCCATAGCCGCCTCCATCCAACGGACCGACCGGGTTGCCCAGACAGTCTCCTCCACCGTGCCCGGCCAAACACCCTCCTCGCAAGAGTGGGCCCGGACCCGCGGCGCGCAAGGGTACGGGCCCGGCCGGGGCGCCCGCCGGTCAGGGCACGGGCCTGGCCGGGGCGCCGGCCCGGTCAGGGCGCCAGGCGCGCCACCGCCCACTCCTGGCCGGACTGGTCGCGGCTGTAGCGGAACCGGTCGTGGAGGCGGTTCGGACGCCCCTGCCAGAACTCCACGGCGTCGGGCACCAGGCGGTAGCCGCCCCAGAAGTCGGGCAGGGGCACCTCCCCGCCCGGGTAGCCGGCCTCCAGCTCGGCGACCCGCTGGTCGAGGACCTCGCGGCCGGGGATCGGCTGGCTCTGGGCCGAGGCCGCCGCGCCCAGGCGGCTGCCGAGCGGGCGGGAGCGGAAGTAGGCGGCCGACTCCTCCCGGCTGGTCCGCTCCACCCAGCCTTCCACACGGACCTGGCGCTCGAGGGGCGCCCAGTAGAACACCAGCGCGGCCCACGGGTTGACGGCCAGCTCGCCGCCCTTGCGGCTGTCGTAGTTGCTGTAGAAGACGAAGCCGCTGGCGCCGAACTCCTTCAGGAGCACCACCCGGGCCGACGGCCGCCCCCTGGCCGTCGCGGTCGCCAGCGTCATCGCGTTCGGCTCGGGCAGGCCGGCCCGCGCGGCCTCGTCGAACCAGCGCCCGAACTGCACCACCGGGTCGGGGTCGAGGTCGGCCCGGTCCAGGCCGCCCATCCGGTACTCCTTGCGCAGGCTCGGAATGTTCATCTGGGACGCCTCGGGGCTGCTCGCAGTAGACGGGACGCCTCCACTGTGGCAGCCGGCCGGGACGCCGGCCAGCACCGCCACCGCGAAGCGGCGGCGGCCCCGGAAGGCTGGGGCCGGTGCCTGCGGGGACCGACCCGGCCGGTGCCTGCGGGGACCGACCCGGCCGGTACCAGCGGGGACCGGCCTGGTCGGTGCCCGACGTTGACGAGGAGGCTCTACTCCGGAAGCATCGACGCATGCGCGCAGCGGCTGGGATCGACCTCGGCGGGACCAAGGTGCAGGGCGTCGTCGTCGACGACAAGGGCAACCTGCTCGGCCAGGCCAGGGCCAGGACGCCCGCCAAGGGCGGGCCCGGCGCCGTGGTCGACGTCATCGCCGACGTGGTGAAGACGGCGGCCAAGGACGCCAAGCTGTCGAGCGGCAAGCTCGACGGGGTCGGCGTCGGCACCCCGGGGCTGGTCGACGGCACGGCGGGCACCGTCCACGGGGCGGCCAACCTCCCCGGCTTCGACCAGGCGGTCCCACTCGCCAGCCTGGTCGGCCGCGCCCTGGACGTCGACCGGGTCGTGGTCGACAACGACGTGAACGTGAGCACCGTGGCCGAGCACCGGCTCGGCGCCGGCCAGGGCTTCGACGACCTCCTGGTCGTGTTCGTCGGCTCGGGCGTTGGCGGCGGGCTGGTGCTCGGCGGCCGCCTCCATCAAGGCGCCCACGGCGCAGCCGGCGAGATCGGCCACCTGGTGGTCGTCCAGGGCGGCGAGCTGTGCCCGTGCGGCCGGCGCGGCTGCCTCGAGGCCTACGCCGGGCGGGTCGCGCTGGAGCGGGCGGCCAGGATGGCTGCTGAGGCCGGCCGGCCCACCGAGCTGCTCGCCATCCAGGAGCGTTCCGGCCGGCCCCGCATGACCAGCGGGGTGTTCGCCGAGGCGCTCGACGCCGGCGACCCGCTCGCCCACGAGCTGATCGAGCGGGCCGTGCAGGCCCTCGGCACGGGCATCGCCTCGGCCGTGAACCTGCTCGACGTGCAGGCGGTGCTGATCGGCGGCGGCCTCGGGGACAAGCTCGGCGAGCCGTTCGCACGCCGGGTCCAGACCGCGATGGTCCCCCACCTGTTCATGGCTCCCTCCCCGGTCAAGGTGCTGACCTCGGCCCTGGGCGACCTGGCCGGCGCGATGGGCGCGTCGCTGCTGGTCCACCAGGACGCGGCCTGAGCGGGCGGGAAACCCCGCCGATACACGCTCGAAACAGCGGCGCCATGCGCCGCCCCTATGCTCTGAGATCGGGCCGCCGCCGGTAGGAGCGGAGCAGACTGAAGCGGAGGAGGCCCGAGGAGTCGCCATGCCCATCGACGCCAGCACCGGGCTGCGAACCGAGCTGCTCGCGCTTCTGCGCGGCGGGACGGCCGCGTCGTGGGCCGCGTTCGAGCGGACCGGGGCGCTCGCCTGCCACCTCCCCGAGCTGGCCCGGCTGCGCGAGGAGGGCCGCGACCGCCAGGGCGACCACCCGTGGGAACGGCTGGCGGCGCTCGCGGGGCGCCTCGACCCTGGCTCCGACCAGGCCGCCGCGGCGGCCTGGTCGGCCCTGCCCGACCCGGACAGCCTGCTTCTCGCATGCCTGCTGCGGGCGGTCGGCGAGCGGGCCGGCGCGGAGCGCGTGCAGGCGGTTGCCGGGCGGACCGCCGAGCGGCTCGGGCTTGGCGCCGCCGCGGAGCGGGCGGTGGTGGAGCTGGCGGGCGAGGAGGCCGACCTGGCCGAGGTGGCGATGGACACCGACCCCCACGACGAGGAGGAGGTCCTGCGTCTCGCCGCGCGGCTCGGCAGCCCCGAGCGGGCCCGCACCGCCTACCTGCTCGCCCTGGCCGAGCACGACGGAGGTGACCTGGCCGAGCGCGACGGGGACGACGGCTGGCGGGGGTGGCGGCGGGCCCAGCTCGACGAGCTGCTCCGGGTCGTGCTGGCCGCCCTGGCCGAGCCCGGCCTCACCGACCGCGCCGCCGAGGACCTGCTCGGCCAGCGCCGGGCCGAGGTCGAGCGCGTCCTGCGCGACAGGGGCGGCCGCCCCGCCGCCCGGCTTGCCGCGGCCCCCCGCCGCTACCTGCTCGCTCAGCCCGCCGACGCGATCGTCCGTCACCTGGTCATGGCCGAGCCGGCCCCCGCCAGGCGCGAGCTGCGCCTGGCGATCGCGCCCGAACAGCCCGGGGCCTGGCGCATCGACGTCGTCACCCGCGACCGGCCCGGGCTTCTGGCCAGCCTGACCGGGGCGCTCTGCGCCGCGGGCGTCGACATCACCCGGGCACAGGCGTCGACCTGGCCGGACGGCCTCGTCGTCGACGTGTTCCACGTCGCCGGGCCGTCCCCGGACGTGGAGGCGGGCTTCCCGGACCGGGTCGAGCGCATGCTGCGCCGTTCGACCACCGGACGCCTCGACCCGGCCCGCCGGCTCGCCGGCCAGCCCGACCAGACCCGGCCAGGCGCCGGCCCGGTCGTGGTCAGGGTCGACGCCGACGCCTCGCCGTGGCACTCCACGGTCCGGGTGGAGGCCCCGGACCGGCTGGGTCTGCTCTACGAGATCCTCCTCGAGCTGGCCCGCCACCACGTCGACGTCCAGGTGGCCCGGGTCGGGAGCGAGGCGGGTCGGGCCGTCGACCTCTTTCTGGTCGCCGACATGGGCGGGCAACCGCTCGAGCGGGCGGCCGCCGACCGCCTGGGCACCGCCCTGGCCGCCCGCCTGACCGCCTGGGCACCGCCCTGACCACCCGCCCCTGGCCGCCTGGCCGCCCGCCCGGCCGCCCGCCCGCCTGGGCGGCGGTCAGGTCAGCCGGTAGACGCCGCCGTTGAGGGAGAGGGCGTACAGCTCGCCGGACTGGTCCACGCCGAACGAGGAGAGCCCCGGCAGGTTCAGGCCGAAGTCGCGCCGGTCGGCCACAGCGCCGCCCCGTAGGCGCACCCCCCGGATCCAGCCGGCGCAGTAGTCGCCGTAGACGTAGGCGCCGCGCAGGCCGGGCGCGCGCGACCCGCGGTAGACGTAGCCGCCCGTCACCGAGCAGGCACCACCGCTATGGTCGTACTCGAGGACCGGGTCGACCAGGCCGGACCGGGACCCCCCGGCGAACGGGTGCGCCCCCTCGCGCCGGTTCCAGCCGTAGTTGCGCCCGCCCCCGGACCCGCCGGGCTCGTGGTCGATCTCCTCCCAGGTGCCCTGGCCCACGTCGCCGATCCACAGGTCGCCGTTGGCCGGGTCGAACGAGAAGCGCCAGGGGTTGCGAAGCCCGTACGCCCAGATCTCCGGCCTGGCCCCGGCCCGCCCGACGAGCGGGTTCCCCCGCGGGATGCCGTACGGCCGGCCGCCCGAGGGGCGGGGGGTGATCCGAACGATCTTGCCGAGCATCGTCGTGAGGCTCTGGCCGCTGCCGAACGGGTCGCCACCCCCGCCCCCGTCGCCGATCCCGGCCCAGAGGGCGCCGTCGCCGGTCATGACGAGCTGGCCGCCGTTGTGGTTGGAGAACTGGCTGTGCTCGACCTGGAACAGCTGCCGGCGGGACCGAGGGTCGGCCCGCCCGCCGCGCATGGCGAACTCGACCACGCGCACGTCACCGTGGAGGTCGGTGTAGTAGACGTACAGGAACCGCCGGTCGGGCGAGAACGCGAGCCCGAGCAGCCCCTGCTCCCCGCCGCCCGAGACCTCGGAGGACAAGTCGAGCACGGGCGCCGGGTCGACGCGACCCTTGCGGATGGCGCGCACCCGGCCGGTCTTCTCGGCCACGTACAGCGCCGTGTCGCCCGCTGGGGCGGCCATGGCCACCGGCTGCTCCACAGCCGCCACCTTGGCGAGGCGGAGCCGCACGGCCGCGAAGTCGGCCGCGCTCGCGGTCGTGGGCGGGGCGGTGGTGTCGGGCGGGGCGGTGGTCGGGGCCCGGGCGGTCGTGCTGGGCGGCGTGGTGGTGCCCTGGGCGTTCCCCGACCCGGAGGCGGTACCGGAACCGCTTGAGCAGGCGACGAGGAGGAGGCCGGCCGCGAGGGTTGCCGCGGCCCGGCGGGCGGATGTGGGCCTCAGGCGGGCGGATGTGGGCCTCAGGCGAGCAGGCATGGATCTCAGGCGGGCAGGTCAGGTATGGACCTCATTGGTGCATTCTCACCGGACGCAGCGGATTGTGCGCGGCCGCCCGGTGCCCGGCTGCCCGGTACGCGCCCACCCGGTGCACGCCCACCCGGTGCCCGGCTGCCCGGCTGCCCGGTGCACGCCCACCCGGTGCACGGCTGCCCGGTGCACGGCCGCCGGTGGGCACGACGGGCCGCGCCAGCCTTGCGCCGGTTGCCGCCCGCGTCTCCCGGTTCAGCCCTCGCCCGCACCCCAGCGCTGGTGCCCGTCGACCTCGAAGCGGGTTGCCCCCGGCCCGGCGGTGGCGACGCCGAGGCGGTGCAGGAGCTTGCCGACCCTGCGGTCGATCGCGTCCCGGATGTATCGGACGGTGGCCGCGTCCTTGCCGGTGGGGTCGTCGATGCACCAGTCGTCGAAACGCGACAGCCAGCCTCTACATAGAGGACGCCTGAGAGGGCCCACTGGTTCCGCCGGGCACCGAGATTTCGCCGGAAGTTCAACCACCGGTGGGTCTGTCCCTCTGCTCGGCCTTGATGCCGCATTGTGCAAGCTCGGCCCCTCTGGCCTGGGCAGGCTCCTTCTGAGGTGCCATCGTTGCTGAGCGGCAAGCCCTTGGGCTCGGGACCGGCAGGCTCGAAGACCGGCGCTCCGCCGTGAGGCGACCCCGCCAGACCCGCTCAGGACGTCGGCTGGGACTCCAGGACCCTCCGGGCGATCTCGGCCAGGGGGAGCTGGCGGTCCATGGCGGCCCGGCGCATGCGGGTGAACGCCTGCTCCTCGGTGAGCCCGAACTGCTCCATCAGGCGGCCCTTGGCCCGCTCGATCACCTTGCGGGCGGCCAGCTTGGCCTCCAGGTCCTCCACGGTGTGCTGCAGGCCGCGGTGCTCGGCCGCCCTGGCCAGGGCGACGCTCACCGCGGCCAGGAGCTGCGCGGGCTGGAAGGGCTTGACCAGGTAGCCGATCGACCCGGCCTTGGCCGCCTCCTCGACCAGCTCCTTGTCCGAGAAGGCAGTGAGGACGAGCACGGCCGAGAGTCCCTCGCCGATGATCCGCCTGGCCGCCTCCACCCCGTCCAGCCTGGGCATCTTGACGTCCATGACGACCAGGTCGGGGGCCAGCTCCCGGGCCAGCTGCACGGCCTGCTCACCGTCGCCGGCCTGGCCGACGACGGTGTGGCCACCCTCCTCCAGGGTCTCGACGACGTCCACCCGGATCAGGACCTCGTCCTCTGCCACGAGCACCCGCGCCATGTCGCTCCGATCGCCGGACCTGAACAACCATGAAGCTCTCATGGTAGCGGTCTGCCTGCGCTCCGACGAGGACGGAGGCGGGACCGCGGCGCGAGGGCGCGCCGTGCTGAGCGGCCTCCCGGAGGTTCTGCACGTAACCCTCGGGTAGCCAGGGTGACCTGGGAGCTCCATACGCGACGAAGGCAAGCTCGCCAGTCCGGCTCCACCTGTTGGCGCAGCCTGTTAGTTCCACTTGCGGCAGCCGCTCACCCGCCCAGATGCTGGCGACCGCCGCGCCGAGCGCTCACCGTGGCTGCCCGAGGTTACGTGCAGAATTTCCGGGAGGCCGCTCAGGCCGAAGCCATGGACCGGGAGGGATGCCATGTCCAGCCGGCCGCCGGCCGCGCGGCCACCGGGCGAGGCCCACGGCACGCCGGGCCGGACACCCCAGGCCGTCCGGCGCGCCCGGTTCGCGGTCGCGTGCGCGTTCGGCGTGAACGGGGCGGTGATCGGGAGCTGGGCCGCGCGGGTCCCGGCGGTCAAGGACAGGCTCGGGCTCAGCCCTGGCGTGCTCGGGCTGGCGCTGGTCGGGCTGGCCGCCGGCGGCATCCTTGCGATGCCGGCCGCGGGGGCCCTGGTCGCCCGGCGCGGCAGCCGGCCGGTGACCCGGGCCGCCCTGGCCGCCTGCTGCCTCGCGCTGCCGCTGCCCGCGCTCGCCCCGGGCGTGCCCGTCCTGGGGCTCGGGCTGCTGCTGCTCGGGGCGGGCAACGGCGCCGTGGACGTGGCCATGAACGCCCACGGCGTCACGGTCGAGGAGCGCTACGGCCGCCCGATCCTGTCGTCGTTCCATGGCGTGTGGAGCCTTGGCGCGCTGGCCGGCGCGGCCGGCGGTGGGCTGGCTGCCGGGGCCGGGATCCCCGTCGGCGCCCACCTGGCTGCCGCCGGCGGGGTGCTCCTAGCCGTCGCGCTGGCCGCCACCAGGTGGCTGCTGCCGGCCGGGGCCGACCGGCGGCCCGCCGGGCCGGTCTTCGCCCGGCCGACCCGGCCGCTGGCCATGCTCGCGGTGATCGCCTTCTGCGGGCTGCTCGCCGAGGACGCCGCCGCCCAGTGGAGCGCGGTCTACCTGCGGGACGCGCTCGGCACCTCGGCCGGGGTGGCCGCCACCGGGTACGCGGCCTTCTCGCTGGCCATGACGGCCGGACGGCTCACCGGCGACCGGCTGGTGGCCCGCCTGCAGCCGGCCCGGTTCGTCCGCCTGGCCGCGGTGCTGGCATCGGCCGGGCTCGGGCTGGGGCTCGCGATCGGGCGCCCGGCTGCCGCCGTGGCCGGGTTCGCGCTGCTCGGTGCGGGCATCTCGTGCATCGTGCCGGTGACGTTCAGCGCGGCGGCCCGCGCTCGGCGGTCCACCACGGGTGGGCCGGCCATCGCCGCGGTCTCGACCGCCGGCTACTTCGGCGGCACCGTCGGGCCGCCCGCGGTCGGCGGGCTCGCCGAGCTCGCGGGCCTGCCGGCCGCCCTCGGCCTGGTCGCCGCGCTCACCGGCTTGGTCGCGTTCCTGGCCGGCGGGATCCCGCCGGCCTCCGGCAAGGCGTCCCCTTCGTCATGAAGGGCGGTCGCGTGCCCGAGCAGCCTGCCGGGTGACACCTTCGCCATCCCAGGGTGGGGTGCTTCCCACCCCTAGGATGGCTAGCCCGCCACGCCCGCCTCGGCCATGCTCGCCGTGTGGTGATGGTCTGCTCCAGAGACCGCTCAGGGGGTGAGCAAGATGCTCGAGCAGGTGACGACAGCGCTCCCGACGTCCGTCGAGGGCGGGAGCGGGGCCGCGCCCGACAACGCCCGGGCCACCGAGGTCTGCCGCTTCGTCAACGAGCGCTACCAAGCCTTCGGCGACCTGCGACGCAGGGCCGAGGCGAGGTCGGTCAAGTTCCACAAGCGCGCGGTGTTCTGCAAGGTCGTCCTGATCGTCCTCGGCGCCTTGTCGGCCACCAACGCTGGCAACCAGCTGATGGCCCCCCAGGGCAGGGCAGGCACGCTCGGCGTCGCGCTCCTGGGCGTGGCGATGGCCGTCGCCGCCGGCCTGGACGCCGCCTTCAAGCCCGAGAAGATCGGGGGCGAGCTGGCCGGGCTGGCCGCTGAATGCGTCTCGACGCGGGGACTCATCGAGCTGACCTGGGACAAGGTGCTGCTCGAGCACGCCAGGGCAGCCAGCGGTGACGGCCGGGAGCGCGCCCTCAAGCGCGCCGAGGACCTGCTCGAGCGGCTCAGCATCAAGCTCAACGAGATGTATGCCCGGGCGGCGACGCTCGGGGTGCAGACGGGCCAGGGCGACCACAGCCTCCGCCAACTGCGCGGGCAGAACCCCGGCAGCCGGGGTGCCGGCCGGCGGGCGGCCGACACAGGGACGCCGGCTCGCCAGGCGGTGTAGCCCCGCAGCCGATCCCCTCCCACCTGGAGCTGCCGCCTCACGGCCGCAGGCCCCAGACCCGGTATCTGAGCTGGCGGCCGCAGGCCCCAGACCCGGTGCCGGAGCTGGCGGCCGCAGGCCCAGACCCGGTGCCGGAGCTGGCGACCGTAGGCCCAGACCCGGTGCCGGAGCTGGCGGCCGTAGGCCCTGCGGTACTGAGCTGGCGGCTACAGGCCCCGGACCGGTGGCTCAGGCGGTGCCCTCGTGGGCCTCCTCGATGGCGGCGACCTCCGAGCGCGGCGCGATCCGCCAGAACCAGCCGGCCGCCTCCTCCCAGCCCGCGAGCAGGCGCTCGGCAAGCGGCGAGCCGGTCAGCTCGGCGTGGGCCACGACGAGCTCGCGCAGGAAGACCAGCTCGATCTCGTCGGGCCGGTGCGGCAGCACCAGCTCGTCGTTGAGCCGGCCCAGGGCGCCGCCTGCTGCATCGAGGAGGAACAGCTCGCCGCCGGTCATGCCGGCCCCCACGTTGCGGCCGACCGGGCCGAGCACGATCACGGTCCCGCCCGTCATGTACTCGCCGCAGTGGTCGCCGGCGCCCTCGACCACGGCCGTGGCGCCCGAGTTGCGTACGGCGAAGCGCTCGCCGGCACGGCCGGCGCAGAACAGCTCGCCCCGGGTCGCCCCGTACAGGGCGGTGTTGCCGACCAGCACCGGGTCGCCGGCGTCGTTGGCGGGCGGGCGGATCACGATGCGGCCACCGCCCATGCCCTTGCCGACGTAGTCGTTGGCGGTGCCGGTGAGCCGGAAGTCGACCCCGGGCGCGAGGAAGGCGGCGAAGCTCTGGCCGGCGACGCCGTCGAACTCGACCCGGGCCCGGCCGGCCGGCGGCCGGGAGCCGTAGGCGGCGCCGACCGCGACGCCGAGGCGGGCGCCGACCGCCCGGTCGGTGTTCGCGATCGGGTAGTCGAGGTGCACGAGGTCGCCGGCGAGCAGGCCGGGCAGGACGTCGTCGTGCACCCGGTCGCCAAGGGCCGAGCGGGCCCGGTGGGTCGGGTCGGGCGTGATGAACCGGCGCGGCTCGGCCTCGGCCGCCCCTGGCTCGAGGAGCGGGGAAAGGTCGAGGCGGTCGGCCCGGCCGCCGACGGTCCGCTGCTCGAGCAGGTCGACCCGGCCGACCGCCTCGGCGAGGGTGCGCAGCCCGATGCCGGCCAGCAGGCGGCGGACCTCCTCGGCGACGTACTCCAGGTAGTGCACGACCATGTCGGGGGTGCCGGTGAACTTGGCCCGCAGGTCGGGCCGCTGGGTCGCGATCCCGACCGGGCAGTTGTCCTGGTGGCAGGTGCGGACCATGAGGCAGCCCTCGGCGAGCAGCGCGGCGGTGCCGAAGCCGTACTCGTCGGCCCCGAGCAGCGCCGCGAGCAGCACGTCCCGGCCAGTCTTGAAGCCGCCGTCCACCCGCACGCGCACCCGTGACCGCAGCCCGTTGGCCCGCAGCGCCTGCTGGGTCTCGGCCAGCCCGAGCTCCCACGGCGAGCCGGCGTGCTTGATCGACGACAGCGGGCTCGCCCCGGTGCCGCCGTCGGCCCCGGAGATCGTCACCACGTCGGCGAGCGACTTGACCACTCCGGCGGCGACCGTGCCGACCCCGGCCTCGGCGACCAGCTTGACGGTCACGTCGGCGCCCGGGTTGGCCTGCTTGAGGTCGAACACGAGCTGGGCCAGGTCCTCGATCGAGTAGATGTCGTGGTGGGGCGGAGGCGAGATCAGCGCCACGCCCGGCTGGGTATGGCGCAGGCGGGCGATCTCGGCGCTCACCTTGTGGCCGGGGAGCTGCCCGCCCTCACCTGGCTTGGAGCCCTGGGCGATCTTGATCTGCAGCTCGTCGGCGCTGGCCAGGTACTCGGGGGTGACCCCGAACCGGCCCGAGGCGACCTGCTTGATGGCCGAGTTCCGCTCGGTGCCGATCCGGGCCGGGTCCTCGCCCCCCTCGCCGGAGTTCGACCGCCCGCCGACCCGGTTCAGGGCGACGGCCAGGGTCTCGTGCGCCTCGGGGGAGAGGGAGCCGAGGCTCATCGCCGCGGTGGAGAAGCGGGCGAGGATGTCGGCGGCCGGCTCCACCTCCTCGAGCGGCAGGGGCGGGCCGGCCGGGAGCAGCTCGAGCAGGTCGCGCAGGGCGGCCGGGGGCCGCTCGTTGACGAGCTTGGCGAAGTGCTCGTAGCGCTCGTAGCCGCCGCCCTTGACCGCCTGCTGGAGCAGGTGGGCGCCGCGCTTGGAGCCCTTCATCTCGGCGTCCTCGCCGCGGACGGCGAAGTGCAGGGCCTGCATGACCTGGGGGTTGGTGGCGTGGTACTCGCCGCGCGGGCGGTGCTTGAACCAGCCCGGGTTGTCGAGCCGGGCCACCTCGGCCCGGCCGGCGCGGTGGCGGGCGAGCACGTCGGCGGCGAGGTCGTCGAAGCCGACGCCGCCGAGCGGGGACGCGGTCCCGGCGAAGCAGGTGTCGACCACTTCGGCGTCCAGGCCGTTGGCCTCGAAGATCTGCGCCCCCCGGTAGGAGTCCAGGGTCGAGATCCCCATCTTCGACATGACCTTGAAGACGCCCTCCTCGAGCGCGAGCATGTAGCGTGCCTGGGCGCCGTCCGGGTCGCCCTCGACCAGTTCGGCCACCGTGGCCAGGGTGAGCGCCGGGCAGATCCCGTCCGCGCCGTAGCCGAGCAGGGCGGCTGCCTGGTGGGAGTCGCAGGGCTCGCCGGTGGCCGCGACCAGGCTGGTGTGGGTGGCCAGGCCGGCCCGGAGCAGGTGGTGCTGGACCGCTCCGACCGCCAGCAGCGACGGCACCGGCACCCGGCCCGGGCACCCCTGGCCGCTCCCGTCCCGGTCGCCAGGCACGGCCACGCCGCTCGTCCAGCGCGGTCCATCGGCGGTGCCGCTGGCCCAGCCCGGCCCGCCCACGCCGCTGGCCCAGCCCGGCCCGCCGGCGGCACCGTCCCACACTACGACGAGGCCGGCCCCGGCCCGCACGGCCGCCTCGGCCTGCTCGCCCAGGCGCTGGCAGGCGGCCAGCAGGCCGGCCTCGCCCTGTTCGACCGGCCAGGTGGCGTCCAGCACGCAGGCGTCCAGGCCGAGCGCCGGGTCGAGCAGGCGCTCGAGGCCGGACGGGGTGAGCACGAAGGTGGGCAGCTCCACCATGTCGGCCACCTCCGGCCCCTCGGAGAGCAGCGGCGCGCGGCCGCCGAGCAGGGTACGCTTGGACAGCACGTGCCGCTCGCGCAGGTGGTCGATGGGCGGGTTGGTGACCTGCGCGAACCGCTGGCGGAGGTAGTGCGAGACCGGGCGCAGGGTGATGCCGAGCACCGCCGGCGGGGTGTCGTCGCCCATCGACGCGGTGGGCTCCCGGCCGCCAGTGGCCATGGGTCGGAGCACGGTGGAGACCAGCTCGCGGGTGAACCCGAAGACGACCTGGTCGGCGGTGAGGTCACACTTGGCCGCCGCGTCCGGCAGGCCCATGCCGGTCCGGCCCGGCTCCGGCAGGCCCATGCCAGTCCGGCGCGGCTCCGGCACGCCCATGCCGGTCCGGCCCGCGTCCGGCTCTGGGGGCGCGGCCGGGTCGCCCGGGTCGGCGGTGCGCAGGCGCTCGCCGAGCCAGGCGCTCCAGGGCCGGGCGCCGGCCAGCCAGGACTTGATCTCGCCGTCCTCCTGCAGCCCGCGCTCCGGGTCGACGCAGAGCATCTGGCCGGGACCGAGCCGGCCCCGGCGCACCCGGCCGTGGCCCCTGGTGTCGACCGCCCCGACCTCCGAGGCGCACACGACGAGGCCGTCGTCGCACACCTCGTAGCGCATCGGGCGCAGCCCGTTGCGGTCCAGGGCGGCGCCGACCAGGCGCCCGTCGGTGAACACCAGGCCGGCAGGGCCGTCCCAGGGCTCGGTCAGGCAGGCGTGGTAGCGGTAGAAGTCCCGCACGGCCGGGTCGGCCTCGCGGTCGTGCTCGACGGCGGCGGGCACCAGCATGGCCAGGGCGTGGCGGGCGTCGCGGCCCCCGCGGACCAGCAACTCGACGGCGTTGTCGAGCTTGGCCGAGTCCGACCCCTGGGGGTCGAGCACGGGCCGCAGCAGCTCCTCTGGGGCGAGCCCGTCCGCGCCCAGGTGCCCCTCGCGCGCGCGCATCCAGGCCACGTTGCCGTCCAGCGTGTTGATCTCGCCGTTGTGGCAGAGGAAGCGGAACGGCTGCGCCCGCTCCCACGAGGGCGTGGTGTTGGTCGAGTAGCGCTGGTGGAACACGGCGAACGGGGCGCTCAGGGCCGGGTCGGCCAGGTCGGGGTAGAACGCGGCGAGCTGGTCGGCCGCGCACAGGGCCTTGTAGGTGACAGTCCGGGTCGAGCAGGAGGCCAGGTAGAGGTCGGCGCCTGCCGCGCGCGCGGCGGTCACGGCCCGCCGCCCGGCGCGGAAGCAGCGCCGCTCCGCCTCCTCGTCCTCGCCCGCGGGGGCGAGGAACACGGCCTGTTCCACGCGCGGGGCGCTGGCCCGGGCGCGCTCGCCCAGGGCAGCCGGGTCGACCGGCACGGCCCGCCAGCGCTCGAGCCCCAGGCCCTCGGCGGCGAGCGCCTCCTCCATGGCAGCCCTGGCCGCCGCGGCCAGGTCCGGGTCGGCGGGCAGGAACGCCATGGCCAGCCCGAGCCGGCCCGGCCCGTCCTCTCCCGGTCCGGCCAGCCAGGCCCGGTCGATCGGCAGCAGCAGCCCGGCGCCGTCGCCGGTGCGCGCGTCGGCCGCGACCGCGCCGCGATGCCTGAGCCGCTCGAGCCCGCACAGGGCGTGCTCGACGATGGCGCGGCTCGGGCGGCCGTGCAGGTCGGCCACGAAGCCAATGCCGCAGGCGTCGTGCTCGTCGCGCCTGGCGTCGTACAGGGGTGGAGTCTGGTCGCCCATCTCGCCTCCGTTCGCAATGCTGCGGGCGGGTGCCGAAGAGGCGGCCAGGCGACGGTGTCCAGGAACACGAAGACGGCGCCCGCGGGGCGAGCGCCGTTGCTCATGCGGGGCCCACGTTACGGACGTGTGACGGCCTCGTCAACGGGCCGTCCAGCTTGTCCGTGCGGACGGGAACCGGCGGGGCCCGGTCCGCGTCCAACCCGCATCGACCAAACGGCTCACAGCCACGGAGGTGCTCGATGACGCGGCGACGGACGCGACTCGGTCTCGGGGGGCTCGTCGCCCTCTCCATCCTGCTGCTCGCAGGGGCGGCCCCCGCGGCCGCCTGCGGCGGCCTGGTGGGCGCGGGCGGCACGGTCAAGCTGTCCCGCACCACCACGCTGGCCGGCTACCACCACGGCGTCGAGCACTACGTCACCTCGTTCTCCTACGCGGGCGGTGGCGCGAAGTTCGGGTCGATCGTCCCGCTGCCCGCCGTCCCCACCAAGGTCGAGAAGGGGGGCGCCTGGACGCTCCAGCGCCTGGTCAGGGAGACCCAGCCGCAGTTCACGGGACTCGCGGCGGCGAGGTCGGCGCCGGAGGCGGACCAAGCCGAGGTGCTGTCCAAGACCCGCATCGACGCCCTCGACGTGACCATCCTGCGCGGCGGCGGCACCGCGGTGGCCACCTGGGCCCGCAAGCAGGGCTTCTCTCTCACGGTGGACGCGCCCGAGGTGCTCGACTTCTACGCGGCCCGCAGCCCGATCTTCATGGCGGCCGCCTTCGACGCGACCGCCGCCAGCACCCGGGGCCAGCAGTTCGGCGAGGGCACGCCCGTGCACCTCACGATCCCGACCCCGAACCCGTGGGTGCCGCTGCGCATCCTCGGGCTGGGCCACCAGCCCCAGGAGCGGATCGAGGCCGACCTGTACCTGCTGACCGACCGCGCCCCGGCGATGCTGCCCGGCCCGGCACGGGCCGGGGCCAGCGGGATCGCGCTCGACCGCAGCGAGCCGGCGTCGCCCGGCCTGGTCAGCGACCTGCGCTCGGACCGGGGCATGGAGTGGATCCCGGCCACCGGCATGCACCTGTCCTACCTGCGCATCGACACGACCGCGGGTCGGCTCACCCACGACCTGGCTCTCGACGCCAGCGGCCGGGGCACCCCCTCGCCGGTCGCCGCCGGCCTGGTGGCCCCTTCCCCTTCGGCGGCCCGTCCCGCCCGGGCGGCGGTGCCGGGTCCGGCGCCTGCCCCGCCGGGTGTCCTGGGGTACTGGGCCTGGTATGCCGTTGTCCTGGCCGGCGCGGCCGGCCTGGTCTTCGCCCTGCGGCGCTCCCGGCGCACCCGACGATGAGGGCGGGCGCATCCGGCGTGATGAGGGCGGGCGCATCCGGCGCCGCCCGGCCACGGGCGGGGCGCCGGAGCAGGGTCCGGGTGGTGGCCGCGAAGACCGGCTGGCGCCCGGCCGCCGGCCTGGCCGCCGTGCTGCTGCCCGGCCTGCTGGCCGGGGGCTGCTCGGGCCGGGCCGAGGCTGGGGGCGGGGAACGGACCGTGGTCATCACCATGCACCACTCGCGCTTCGAGCCACGGGAGATCACCGTCGAGCCCGGGAGCACGGTGCGCTTCGTGCTCCGCAACACCGACCCGATCGACCACGAGCTGATCCTCGGCGACGACGCGGTGCAGCAGTGGCACGAGCGGGGCACCGACGCCCACCACGACGGGCCGGGCCAGGTGTCGGTGCCTGCCGGCGCGGAGCGCGCCACCACGTTCACCTTCAACTGGACCGGCGTCGGCCAGCTCGAGTACGCCTGCCACCTGCCCGGCCACTACGCCTACGGCATGCGCGGCGTGGTGCACGTGCGGCCGGGGTAGCCCGCGAGCGGCTACGCTTGGGCCATGCAGTCCACCCGCACGGCACGGCGCGCGCTCGACAAGGCCGCCGCCGACCACCTGCACGGCCTCATGGCCGACTGGCAGCTTGTCGCCGACCTGTCCTTCGCCGACCTGCTGCTGTTCGTGGCGGTCGGCGGGACCGACGAGTTCCAGATCGTCGGGCAGCTCCGTCCCTACACCGCGCGCACGCTCTACCCGGCCGACCTGGTCGGTGACGTGGTCGAGCCCGGCTGGCACCCGTATGTGGAGCGGGCCTGGCGGGAGGGCCGGCGCCTGCGCTCGCCCGAGCCGGTGTTCATCGACGCCGAGCCGGTCCGGGTGGAGGCGGTGCCCGTCCGCCACAAGGGCGACGTCGTCGCGGTGATGTGCGTTGAAGCGGCCGAGCAGCCCGACCGCCCGACCGGCCGGCTCGAGACCGCCTACCTGCGGGCCGCGGACGCGCTGCTGGAGATGATCGCCAAGGGCACCTTCCCGTTCCAGGAGGGCCACGACCTGATCTCCTCGCCGCGGGTCGGCGACGGCCTGGTCGTGCTCGACGGCAGCGGGCGGGTCGAGTTCGCCAGCCCCAACGCGACCTCGGCGTTCCGGCGGATGGGGATCAACGCGCTCCCGTTCGGCCAGCCCGTGCCCGGCCGGGTCGGGGTGCTGGTGGCCGAGTCGATGGCGGGCCGGCGCCCGGTCGAGGCCGACGTGGAGCTGGGCGGGGCCGTGACCCACGTCCGGGTCGTGCCGCTGCTGCGCGGCGCCGGCCACCGCCGGGGCGCGCTGGCTCTGTGCCGGGAGGTGACCGAGCTGCGCGGGCGCGAGCGGGTCATCACCCGCAGGGAAGCGACCATCCGGGAGGTCCACCACCGGGTCAAGAACAACCTGCAGACGGTCGCCTCCCTGCTCCGCCTGCAGGCCAGGCGGCTCGGCGACCACCCGATGGCGGTCGCCGCGCTGGAGGAGTCGGTGCGCAGGATCGCCTCGATCGCGCTGGTCCACGAGACGCTGACCGAGGAGCTGGAGGGCGCCGTCGACATGGCCGACGTGGCTCGCCGGGTGGTGCGCATGCTGGAGAGCTCGCTCGGGCGGGAGGACGTGCGCATCGCGCTGTCCGCCGGGTCGGTCAGGGTCGACGCGGCCGTGGCGACCCCGTTTGCGGTGGTCCTGACCGAGCTGGTGCAGAACGCCATCGAGCACGGCCTCTGCGAGGGACCGGGCCTGGTCACGGTCACTCTGCGGGGCGGCGACGGCAAGCCGATCGAGCTGGAGGTGGCCGACGACGGCTCCGGACTGGCCCCGCCCACCTCGGGCGAGACGGCCCCGCCCGCCTCAGGCGAGACGGCCCCACCCACCTCGGGCGAGACGGCCCCACCCACCTCAGGCGAGACGGCCCCACCCACCTCAGGCGTCCGGGGTTCGCGGCCTCCGGGCGTCCATGCCTCCCCCGCTTCAGGGGAAGCGGCCGCCGGGTCGGACCGGCGCCCGGGCGGCGGCCTCGGCCTCCGCCTGGTCCGCGCGCTGGTCGAGGAGGAGCTGGGCGGCCAGTTCACCCTGATCCTCCGCCCTGGCCAGGGCAGCCTGGCCGTGGCCGCCGTCCCGCCCGGCGAGGGCCCGGGCTGACCCGGCAGCGGGTGGCATTGCCCGGTCCGAGTTGGCACTCTGGGGGGCGACCCTTGCCACCCGCCAGGTACTCAGGAGAGGGGGTCGAGCACATGGGACGGTTCTTCCGCCTGGAGGTCGACCAGGAAGCCCTGACCGACGAGGTGTTCGCGTTCGTGACCGACCCGAAGGCAACCCGCAACCAGCGGCCGGTCGTCGGCGAGCTGCAGGACTTCGTGCCCGACATGATCCCGGTGCTCGAGCACATGTGCATCGACGGGGTGGACGAGCGCCGCCACGTGGCCACCTACGTCGACGCGGTGGTCGGCGAGCTGACCCGCTGACCGCTTCCTCGTAGGACCGCCACGGCAGCGGTCATGCCTCGGGTGGGGCGACCCCGGGGACGTGGCGGGCGGCGAAGCCGAGCTCCACCTCGGCCTGGCGGATGCGCTCGTCGACCACGAGCGCGCCGTGGCCGGCGTCGAAGCGGTCCAGCTCGAACTCCTTGCCCAGCTCCCGGAGCCGGCCGGCGTAGTTGAGGACCTGCTGCAGCGGGCAGCGGGTGTCGTTCTCGCCGACCATGAGCAGCACCGGGACCTTGACCTGGTCGGCGTGGGTGATCGGCGAGCGCTCGGCGAACAGCTCCGGCTTCTCGTCCGGGCCGCCGCCGAACAGGGACCGGTCCAGGGCCTGCAGGCCTTCGGACTCCTCTGCGTAGGCGGCCACGTAGTCGGCCACCGGCACGACGGCAAGGGCCGCGCTCCAGCCGTCGGGCATGGTGCCGATCGCCTGGAGGGTGACGTAGCCCCCCCAGGAGGCGCCGGCGATCACCACCCGCTCCGGGTCGGCGACCCCCCGGGCGACCAGGTCCTCCCGGCCCGCCACGACGTCCTCGACCTCGGGGCGGCCGGGGTCCCCCTCGAGCACGTCCAGCCAGGCCTTGCCGTACCCGGTCGAGCCGCGGTAGTTGACCAGGGCGACCGCCCAGCCGTGGTCGACCCAGGCCTGGACCTCCGGGCTGAAGCTGTCGGCGTCGTGGTGGTGGGGGCCACCGTGGACGAGCATCACGGTGGGGTGGGGGCCGGTGCCCGCCGGGGCGGCCAGGAAGCCGTGAACCTGGTCGCCAGCCGGGTTGGTGAACGTCCAGCTCTCGTAGGCGACACCCGGCGGCGGCGCCTCGCCCGGGGGCCGCAGCACCACGCCGTCGGCGCCGAGCGCGCGCACCTCGGGGGCGGACGCCCCGGACGACCAGCGGTACCACACCGCGCCGTCCGGGCGGACGCTGGCGCCCCCGATCGAGCCGGTCGGGTGGTCGAGCCGCTGCAGCGTCCCGCCGGGCAGGTCGAGCCGGTACAGCTCGTCCCTGCCGAGATGGGTGTGGACGAGCAGCAGCGCCGACGCGTCCGGCCACCAGTCGGCCACCTCGACGTCGCCGGGCAGGTCGACGTCGTAATCGGTGCGCTCGCCGCTGCGCGGGTCCCACAGGGCGGGCCGGAGCCGCCCGGTCCGCTCGTGCAGGACCGCGACCCGGTTGTCCCCCGCGACCGGGGAGAAGCCGGCCGCGTACAGGCCGAAGCCCTTGCCGTCCCACAGGTCGGCCTCTGGCGCCCTGCGCGCGGTGTCGAACGCGCGCAGGGCCGGGTGGAGGTTGTCGCCGTGCTCGGCGTGGTGGACCACGAGCAGGCCGCCGTCGCGCGACAGGTCGGCCACGTCGACCATCTGCTCGTGGCGGTACAGCTCCTCGGTCCCCTCGCCGATGCGGCCGACCCGGACCTGGAAGCCCTCGCGGCTGGCCAGGCCCACGGCGGCGAGCCCGCCCGGCCCGAGAGCGAGCCCGGCGCTCCAGGCCGGCTCCGCGTCAGGCAGCAGGGGCGCCACCTCGCCGCCGGCGAACGGCTGCGTGAGCCAGCGGCCGATCTCGTCGCCCTTGGAGTCCTCGAACCAGACCACGCTGGCGCCGTCCGGCGTGGCCCCGCCCGACCGCACCCCGGTCGGGTGGTCGGTCACCTGCCGGTGGCGGTCGGTTGCCCGGTCCCAGGCGTGGACCTGCCAGGTCCCGGACAGGTTGGAGGCGTAGACGAGGTGGTCGGGTGCGTCGAGCCCCCAGCGCGGCAGGGTCAGCGAGGGGGCACGGTAGCGCTGCTTCCAGCGAGGCTCTGTCATGCCGAGATCCTACCCGCGGCACGATCTCGCCGGCCGCCCCTGATCGATGGGCCTGTGCTGATCGTCACACCCGCTGGTGCCGCACGTCACAGCCAACCGCACCGCGTGCTGCGATGCTGGCGTTGCACCCAGGCGCCGCTACCCATCACCTTCGGTCGCGGCCCAGGGGCCGGCCCCTGCTCCAGGCCGGGCTGTACGCCGGTCCGGAGTGGGCGGTCGCGCCACCGGGGGGGAGGAGGCGGCCGCCAGGCGACGGGGGGCCCAGGCGCCGCCTCCTCACGGCGCGACCCGCTGCCCGGCGCCGCTGCCCACCCGGCGCCGGGCAAGGCCAGACCGCCCGGAGTACCCAAGGCCGGCTTGCCTGCGGCGCCAGGCCCGTTCACCCGTCGAATGGAGCCACCTCCACCAGGAAGTTGACGGTGAAGCAGCCCGGCTCCCCGTGGCTCGGAGCCTGCGGGGCGAAGTCGGCGGCCTCGCCGGCCGGGAGCCGGCTGCGGTAGACGTGCACGCCAGCGCCCCACTCGACAGTGCTCGGCCAGCGCTCCTTCACCGTCCCGCCCGGCTCGCCGCCGTCGCCCGTGCCAGCGACCGCGACGGCGAGCACCGACGCTTCCTCGAGCACGGTCACGAAGCGGAGGTCGACGTCGAACGTCTTGCCGTCCTCGACCTCGACCGAGCCAACCGGCGGCCAGCGGGCGGCCTGGCCGTTCACGTCGAAGCTGAGCGCGAGCCGGCCGCCGAGGCCGGCCTGGGCGTCGACGGTGACGTGGGTGAAGATGACCCGGACGGAATGGGACCGGGCGGGCGGGGCGACCGTCACGCTGACCCGGTTGGAGGTGCCCGGATCGCCCGGGGGGAGGCTGACCCAGCGACCCTCACGGGTCCGGTAGCCAGCGGCGACCGCGTGGCTGCCGGTGACGTCCCCGAACGACGAGCTCGCCTTGAACATCGCCCGCTCCTGGCCGGGCGCCAGGGGCCGCGGGTTGCCGTCCGCGCCGAGCAGGTGACCGAGGTCCTGGCCGGCCGGTCCGCGCACCGACAGCTCGAGCCCGGCCAGGTGGGCCCGGTAGTCGCCGTAGTTGCGGGCGGTGTACTGGGCCACGAACGGGCTTCCCAGCCGCGGCGTCCACGAGTTCACCCAGATCCCGTTGGAAACCGCCAGGTCGACGTAGCCGGGCCGCTCGTACACGTGCTCTTGGACGAACAGCCCTCGGTAGGGACCGGCGCTCGCGGTCGAGTCGACCCCGGGATGGTCGGCGCCGACCGTCAGCACGACCTCCTGCTCGGGGCAGTCAGGGTCGTACACCAGCACCCTGGTGGCCCCTTTGGCCTCGTCGTGCTCGTAGCCGTAGGCCACGACCTGGTGGTTGATGCCGAGGTCCTCGACCCAGCGCGACCGCACCAGCCCGAGCACGACCGGCACCCCGTCGTCGATGGACCGGCGCAGCTTGGGCAGCTCCTCCTCGAGGGTCCACCAGAACACACCCTGATACGACCAGGTCGGGTGGTCCGACGCCAGCGTCCAGGTGACGAACTTGCGGGCGCTCCCGGCTGCGAAGCTGTCGACCAGCCGCTTGTAGAGGTAGTCGGCCAGGCGGGTGCCGTCCTCGGGCACCAGGCGGTCGGGGAAGTCCTCGGGCTGGTGGGTGGGGATGGGCAGGCCGGCGAGGTGGTAGTCGAGCGCGGCGAAGGCCATGCCGCCACCGCGCCCGTGGGTGGCCACCTCTCCGTAGCCCGGGATGGTCGCGGTCCGGTCCGGGAACGAGTTCGCGAAGTGGAACCCGTGCACGGCCGGATCGAACCCCGTGTTCGGCACAGGCCCCCCCTGAGTCGAATCGGCTCGGCGCCCGGAGCCCGCCAGGTCTCGCGGACCCCCCGGCCGACTCGATCCTCGCCCTCGCGACCGCATGGAGGCAATAGCCCGATGGTCCTGGTCCCCTCGGGCCAGTCAGGCGGGCCAATCAGGCGGACCAATCAGGCGCACGGGTCCGGCGGGCCAGTCCGG
>DASYUT010000019.1 GCA_036000965.1 Actinomycetes bacterium | reverse complement strand
GGTGGTCGTCGGGGCGGACCCGCTGGCTGTCAGCGCCTGCTGGACGAGCTGGCCGGCCCGGTTGATGTGGGTCTGGTACCCGGCCAGGTCGCCCTTCTTGAGCGCCTCCTGGGCGGCCTTGAACTCCTTGTCCGCCTCGGTCAGGAGGTCCTGCACGCTTGCGGACCCGCTCCGTGGAGGCGGCGTGCCGCCGGGCGGCTCGGGCGCTCCCCCTCCCTCGACCACCTGGTTGATGGCCTCGGTGAGGGTGGTCGCGTAGCCGACCTGGTTGTTGTAGAAGACCGCGACGTTGGTCAGCAGCGGGATCGAGTTGGCCGCCGACCCCTGCACGAACAGCGGCTGGACGTACAGCAGCGAGTCCTCGATCGGGACGATCAACAGGTTGCCGAGGATGACCTTGGACCCCTGCTGGTTCAGCAGCGACACCTGGGACGAGACCTCGCGGTTGGCGAGGATCCTGGCGTTCACCTGGGTCGGCCCGAACACCGTCTTGCTGCGGTCCAGGCTGAACAGCTTGATCTTGCCGTACTCCTCGGGGTCCGACGTGACCGCCATGTAGGCGATCATGTTCTCCTTGCCGTTCGGCGTGAACGGCATGACCAGGATGAACTCCTCGCTCTGCTTCTGCCCGGGAAGCTTGGTCAGCAGGTAGTAGGGGCGCATCTTGACCCTGGTCTCGGCAAGCAGCCCACCGGCGCCCTCGTCCCGCCTGATCTGGCCGGAACGGTCGTCCGGCAGCGCCCAGAAGTCCTCCCTGGAGTAGAAGTCGTCGGCCTGGCTGATGTGGTAGGAGGCGTACCGCTCGGTCTGGATCGAGAACAGGTCCTCGGGGTAGCGGAGATGCTGCTGGAGCGGCGGCGTGATCTGGGACCTGGGGGCGAAGAGGTCCGGGAACGCCTTGCGCCATGCACGCAGGATCGGGTCCTTGTCGTCGAAGGCGTAGAGCGTGACCGAGCCGTCGTAGGCGTCGACCACCGCCTTGACCGAGTTGCGGATGTAGTTGCCCCGCCCCTGGACGCCGCGGGCGCCCAGCTCGCGCCGGGCCGCCTCGCCCAGGTCGATCCGCTGCGAGTACGGGTACTTGTCGGTGGTGGTGTAGCCGTCGCGCACGAACTTGATCTTGCCGTCGACCACCACCGCGTAGGCGTCGCCGTCCCACTGCAGGAACGGCGCTACCTTCTCGACCCGGTCACGCACGTCGCGGTTGAAGATCAGGCGCGACTCGCTGGTGATGTTTCCCGAGATCAGCAGGTTGAACTCGCGGAAGCGGAGGGCGAACGCGAGTCGGCGCAGCATGTTGGAGGCGGGGATCCCACCCTCGCCGGCGTAGCTCGAAGTCCTGGTGGTGGCGCCGCTGACGGTCGGAGCACCGACCTCGGCCTGCTTGGTCTTCACGAGCACGTACTCGGTGGCGTTCTCAGGCGGCTCCCCGAAGTAGATGCGCGGCTGCGTGACCGGGATCTTCGCGTTCGTGAGGTCGAAGTTGGACACGATGAAGTCGGGCTGGCCCTGGTTGACCGAGGTGTTGACCTGGGTCGCGACCACCCCGTAGCCGTGGGTGTAGGTGAGATGGAGGTTCTGCCAGGTCCTGGCCGACGGCGACAGCAGGTTCGAGTCGACTTCCCGAGCCGAGATCATCACTTGCCGCTTGGCGTCGTCGACCACGTAGCGGTCGACGTCCACGTCGCTGAACGTGTAGTACGGCGCGATGGCCTGAAGGTTCCTGACCGCGGGCTTGAGCACGTCCGGGTCCCACAGGCGGATGTTGGAGATGGTGCTCTCGTTGGCCTTCAGGTCCGCCGGGCGCAGGTCGGCTGAGGCGGCGAACGACTGTGTCTCGACCTGGTCGAGGCCGAACGCCTTGCGGGTGGCGTCGATGTTGCGCGCGATGTACGGCCGCTCCCGCCGGAGCTCCTGCGGGGCGACGCTGAACCGCTGGACGATCCCCGGGTACAACCCGCCGACCAGGATGGAGGTGAGGCCGAGGAGCACGATCCCGGCGACCGGGAAGGTCAGGCCCCGGCTCCGCGCACCCCAGAAGAACAGCCCGGCGCAGATGATCGCTGCGTAGAACATGAAGCTCAGCGCCGGGAGCTGGGCGTGGACGTCGGTGTAGGAGGCGCCGGTCACCACCCCCCGTGGCGAGTACACCAGGTCGAACCGGTCCAGGTAGTACCCCCAGGCCTTGAGCGCGATGATCAGGCCGATGAGGATGGACAGGTGGGCCTGCACCTGCGGCGCGATCTTGTTGGTCTCGGCCTGGGGCCGGATCCCGCCGAGCAGGTAGTGGCCGGCGGCCGACAGCAGCGTGGCGAGCACGAGGGTGGTGAACAGCCACCCGAAGACCGCACGGAGGAACGGCAGCTGGAAGACGTAGAAGCCGATGTCGCGACCGAACTGCGCGTCCTTGTCGTTGAAGTCGACCGCGTTGCGCCACAGCAGGAACGTCTGCCAGACGCTGGCCGACTGCAGCCCGACGATCAGGCCCAGGAACGCGGCCACGCCGATCCGCAGCGGTCGCAGGTACGGCGCGAGGATCGCGCGGTACCGCTCGACCTGGGGACGGCCGACGACGACGAGACCGTACCGGGGAGCGAGCCGCTCCACGAGCCAGAGGTTGGCGCCGATCACCAGCGCCGTGCCGACGCCGGCCAGCATCCCGAGCGTCAGCTTGGCGGTGAGCTGGCCCCAGAACACGCCGGTCTTGTCGACCTCCCTGAACCACAGCAGGTCGGTGTAGAAGCGGGTGAGGCTGCCGACCGCGGCCAACAGGATGAACGCCAGCAGCAGGACGGCGAGCGTCCAGCGGCGGGGAGGGCGGCGGGCTGCTACCACGTGAGGGGCCTTTCCTGATCGCCGTTACGGGTCTGTTACCCGCAGCCCCAGCCGGTCCCAATTCACGGCTGAGCTGCACTGTTCAGACCCTAGCACGCCGCCTCGGACTGGGCGGTCCCGAAGTGACCGTCTGTGGACCCGTACCCTTCGGGGCCCCGGTGGCGCCTGAGTACACGAAAGGCAGCGCCGCCCGCAGCGGCAGCGCCCACCCATGGAAGCGAGGTGCCACGGATGGCCGTCATCATCACGCTCGCGATGGTGCTCCTGGTGGCCAGCGCGGCGCTGGCGGTGACGGGCACCGGCAGGCGCGGGAAGGGCGCTCCGGAGCGCGACGACCGCAACCGGGCCGACGCCGTCCGCGTCCCCACCCCCGCCGTCCGCGTCCCCACCCCCGAGGAGCCGGCAAGGCCCCACCAAGGCTTCCGCGTCGCAGGCGTCCGCCACACCGCCTGGTCCCCGACCGGCGGCCCCGGGCCCGGTCATCCGGCTGGACCACCCCTGATCGCCCCGCTCGCCGGGCGCCGCCTCGCGGGCCAGTGACAGCCTCCGGCCGGCGGCGGCCGGGGCAGCACCCGACCTGGCTCCCGGGGCCAACCTCGACCGGTCCGCGAGGTTGACTCCGGGAGTCAGACGGGCTCAACAGGCCAGGGCCGACGCGTCGGCCGGCTCCTGGCGCAGGAACCGGAGCGCGTCGTCCAGGGTGGCCACCCGGACCAGGAGGAGCCCCGCAGGCGCCGTGCGCCTGGCCTCGTCGCAGTTGCCTGCCGGCACGAGGAAGATCGTCGCTCCCTGGCGTTTGGCCGCGATCAGCTTCTCCTGGATGGCGCCGATGCGGCCCACCTCGCCTTCCATCGAGATCTCACCGGTCCCGGCGATCTTGCGCCCGGCGGTCAGGTCGTTCGGGGTGAGCTTGTCCATGATCGAGAGCGCGAACATCAGCCCGGCCGACGGGCCCCCGATGTTCTCGGTGTCGATCGTCAGGTCGATCGGCAGCCGCCGGAACTCGTCGCGCAGCACCACCCCGACCTGGGGTCGCGCCGGTGGCTCGGAGGAGGCCCTGGTGCCTACCGTCACGTCGACCTGGGCCCTTCCTCGGCGCACCAGCAACCGCACCCGCTCCCCCGGCTTGTGCTTCCCGATCGCCCGCTGGACGTCGGCGATGCTCGACACCAGGCGGCCGTCGACGCGAACGATCTCGTCGCCGGCGCGCAGCCTGCCCTCGGCCGGGGCGCCCTTGGCCACGTCGACGACCTGGGTGGCCGACGGGTTCACCTTGTAGCCGAGCTCGCGCAGGGCCACAACGGTCGCGTTCAGCTTGGAGTCGTCCATGTCGACGGCGTTGCGCCGGTCGATCTCCTCGGTGGTCTCGCCCTCCGGGTAGAGGTCGGCTCGGGGCAGCATCTGCACGTCGGGGTTGGCCAGGTCGAGCAGGGCCTCGTAGAAGCGGACGTTGTCGTCGATGCCGACCGAGGTGAGATACAGCTGGCCCTTGGACTCGTAGACCGGCGTCCGGCCGCGCACCTTTATCCGGGAGAGGACGTCCTCGGTTGGCCCGGGCGAGAGCGCCACCACCGGCAGCTGGTAGAAGTTCAGGGCGAAGATGACCGCGACGAGGATGACGGCACCGACGCCAGCGGTGACGCGCTGCCGCACCACACCTCCCGCCACTCGCGCCGCCCTGGTGGCGAGCGTCGCGATCATCCTAGTACCGGGCCTGACCGCACGCGCAGGCCGGCGGGTTCGTCAGCACGCGGCCGGCGGGTTCGTCAAGGGCGCGGCCGGGGGTTCGTCAGCGCGCGCGGGCCGGGGTCCCCACGCGCGGGGGTTCGTCACCGGCGGCGGCCCTGGCGGCGGGCGACGGCCACGGCCGCGAACACGGCCACGGCGGCTGCGGCTCCCCGGAGCACGTCGCCGCGCCGGACCTCGACCCGCCCGACCAGCACGCCGTCGGCGAGACCGCGGGCCGCGTCGGCCAGCGCCTCCGTGGTCGACCGGGTGGGCGCCCAGCCGGCTGCCCGCAGCCGGCCTGGGTCGAGCACCCAGGGGTGCATGTGGTAGCCCAGCTCCCCCGGTCTGGTCGCTGCGACCCCGAGGCCCCGGAGCTGCTCGGCGGCTGCCGAGGCGGCCCGCTCGGGTAGCTCCACGCGACGGCGCCTCACTGCCCGGGCGACGGTCCGGGCCGGCACCGAGTCGTCGGGAGCCACGTTGTAGGTGCCCGACAGGCCCCCGGTGGCGGCCAGGGCCAGGGCGCTGACCGCGTCGTCGGGGTGCAGGGCCTGGACCGGCGGGTCGTAGCCGCGCACGCCGAGGATGACCGGGGCCCGCAGGACCCGCGACAGGAAGGTGCCCCACGCCGGCGCCCAGACCGCGGCGGCGCGCAGGACGGTCACCGAGCGGCCCGCCTGCCCGGCGGCCGCGCCGAGCACGAGCTGCTCGGCGTCCGCGAGCGCCTCGGCCGGGGCGAAGCCGGCGTTGGGCCGGACCGGCTGCGCCTCGGTGATCGGGACCGGGTTGCCGGGGTGGGCGCCGTACACGACTCCGCTCGACCACAGCACGATCGTGGACGCTCGCTGGGCGGCCTCGAGGGCGACCCGGATCCCCTCGACGAAGCGGGCACGCCGCCCCCCATCCCGGTCGGCCGCCTCCAGCAGAGGGAACAGCACGACCGTTTCGGCCTCGGCCAGGGCGGCGGCGAAACGCTCCTCGCCTGGGGACGCCTGCACCAGCTCGAACTTCGGTCCGAGCAGGGGCGGCTCGTGGGTCGACAACCCGAGCACCCGCTCGACCGAGGGATCGTTCTCCAGCGCGAGCGCCAGCCCTCTCGCGGCCGGGTGGACCGCGCCCACCAACGCGACTGTTCGTGCCACCGGACAACCACCTTTCTCTTCGCGGCATCCCAGGCTACCCGTGGTCCCGGCACTTGGCAGGGCCCGACCCGGCGCCCCGTGGCATGCACCCCCGTCCTCGCCCCGTGGCATGCACCCCCGTCCTCGCCCCGTGGCATGCACCCCCGTCCTCGCCCGGGGCCATGCACCCCCGTCATTGCGGCGGCTCCAGGCATAAGCTGGGCGCCATGAGCGAGCTTCCCGGCGAGGGTGCAGACTTCTTCGGCCGCATCCCGCTGTTCCGCGAGTTCGCGCGGCTCCTTGCCGGCGGTACCGGGCCGGTGAACTGGGAGCTGGCCCGCCAGGTGGCCGTCGCGACCGCGGCCGGTGCCGACGCACTCGGGGGCGTCCCGGAGCTCCCGCGCCCGTCCCAGGCTCCTCCCCCGGGCGAGCGGCGGGAGTGGGACGAGCGCCTGCGCCTGGCCGAGCTCTGGGTCGACCCGGCCACCACCCTGCCCGGGGGCGGCCTCGCCCTGACCGCCAGGCCGGTGAGCCGCCCGGACTGGGCCGAGGCGGTCCTGCCCACGTTCGCGCCGCTGGTCGAACCCGGCGCCCGGCGGGTCAGCGAGGCCATGGGGTCGGGAGCGGTACCCGGGATGCCGGCCGAGATGGGCGACGTGATGGGCCGCGTTGGCAGCTTGCTCACCGGGCTCCAGGTCGGCACGCTGGTCGGCCAGCTGGCCCGGCTCGTCCTGTCCCAGTACGACCTCTCCCTGCCCGCGGCCGACGCCGGCCGCGTGCTGGTGCTGCCCGAGAACGTGCACGAGGTCGAGCAGGCGTCGGGCGTGCCGGTCGATCAGTTCCGCCTCTGGCTCGCCGCTCACGAGGTGGTCCGCCAGCGGCTTTCCACCGAGGTCCCGTGGATGGTCGACCACCTCCACACGATGATCGCGGAGATCGCGCGGCAGACTGATCCCGATCCCTCCGGCCTGATGGACCGGTTGCAGTCCCTCGACCTTGGCCGGCTCGAGAACCTCCAGGAGGTGCTCGAGGGCGACCAGGGGATGCTGGGCCCACCCAGCCCCGCGCTCCAGGCCGCCATCGGCCGCCTCGAGGTGCTCCTGTCCCTCACCGAGGGCTACACCACTGTGATCTGCGGTCGGGCCCTTGCCGGCCGGCTGCCGGCCCTGGCCGCGATCGAGGCGGTGGTTGACCGCCGGCTCGCCGACCAGGAAGGCGCTCACGCGCTGTTCGCGCAGCTCCTGCGGGCCGACCCGAGCCAGGCTGCGGCCGTTCACGGACAGCGCTTCTGCCGTGAGGTGCTGGCCGCCACCGACATCGAGGGACTCGACCGGATCTGGGCCCATCCCGACTTCCTGCCGACGCCGGAAGAGCTGATCGTCCCGGGCCGCTGGCTCGAGCGCAGCGGCCTGGTCGGCGGCGCGGAGATCGACCTCGATGCGGGCCTGCGAGCCCTCCTCGAAGGCGAGTCGCCCTCCGGCCCGGCACCCTCCGGCCCGGCACCCTCCGGCCCGGCACCCTCCGGCCCGGCACCCTCCGGCCCGGCACCCTCCGGCCCGGCGGCCCCCTCTGACCCGGCGGCCCCCGACGAACCACCGCCCGACGACCCCGGCGGAACAGGGCCCGACCGGCCGGGCGCCACCTGAGAGCCGGCCGGCACCTGGGAGCCGGGCGGCACCTGGGAGCAGGCCGCCACCTGGGAGCCGGGCGCTGGCAGGCCCGACAGCATGCGGCTTGTTGGGCTGGGCTCGAATTGGCGGGGCCCGGACGGCGACCCCAGGGCGGAGGGCCGTCAGGTTGGCTTGCGGCGCCGGCCACGCTCGGCCGGGGGTGGGAACGGCGACCCCAGCTCAGGCGGGGCGGCCGGGGCCGGCTCGACCTCGAGGGTGAGGCCGTCCACGCCCGTGACGACCACCTCTGACCCGACGGGCAGCCTGACCGGGCCGGACGCGTGGGCGCGCCACTCGATCCCGGCCGCCCGCACCCGCCCCTCCGGGGCCAGCTCGGCAAGGACCGTGCCCCGTGCCCCGAGGAGCGCGTCCACCCCGGTGACCGGCGGCCCGCGCCTGGCCGCCAGCACCTTGCGGGCGACGAGCAGGAACAGGGCGGCCACGCAGGCCACCACCGCGAGGAGCACGACCGGGTGGACCCGGACGGCGGATCCCGGCTGGTAGAGGAGCAGGCCACCGAGCACGAGCGAGACCACGCCGAAGGCCGACAAGAACGCGTGCCCCGCCAGCTTGAGGTCGAGCACGAACAGGGTGATGCCGAGGACGAGCAGGGCGAGGCCGCCGAGCTGCACCGGGAGCGCCTGGAACTCGAGCAGGGCCACGATCAGGGCGAGCGCGCCGGCCACCCCGCCGACGCCCAGGCCCGGGTGGACGACCTCGTAGACGAGCCCGGCGATACCGAGCAGGAACAGCAGGAAGGCGATGTTGGGGTCGACGAGGCGGTGCAGCAGGAGCAGAGCCGGGTCGAGCCCGACCGTGCGCACCGTCGCACCCCGCGTGCGCACGACGGCCGACCGGTTCGCCCCGTAAGCGAGGTTGCGGCCGTCGAGGACGGCCAGCAGTTCGGCCTCGTCGGCGTAGACCCCCTCGATCGCCCCTACCCGCTTCGCCTCGTCTGCGGTGGCCGAGACCGAGTCCCGAACCGCCCGCTCGTACCATTCGGCCGCGTCTGCCGGGCGCTCGCGGTGGCGGGCCAAGGTGCGGATGTAGGCGGCGGCGTCGTTGGTCACCTTCTCGGCCAGCACCTGGCCGGAGACGCCGACCGGATGCGCGGCCCCGATCACGGTGTCCGGCGCCATCGCCGCGTAGGAGGTGGCGGCCAGGATGAAGGTGCCGGCGCTGGCCGCTCGGGCCCCGGGAGGGGTGACGTAGCCGACCACCGGCACCGGCGAGTCCAGGATGGCCTGAACGATCTCGCGCATGGAGCTGTCGAGCCCGCCCGGTGTGTCCAGCTCGAGCACGATCAGGCCATCGCCCTCGCGCCCCACCTGGTCGAAGGCCTGCCGCACCGAGCGGGCCACGAACGGGTCGACGACCCCGGTGACCGGCACCCGGAGCACCCCCGCCGGGGCCGAGGCCGCGCCGGACCGGGCGGCTGCTGCCGGGACCGGCGCGGCCAGCAGCACGACGAGCCCGAGGCCGGCGGCGACGATCAGAGCCAGGCCCGGGCGGCTCCACCCGGTTGCGCGGCCCGGAGTGCGTCGAGGTTCTGGCCCATGGCTCTCCAGCGGCGTCAGGGCTCGCCGCCCAATGACCTGGCCAGATCGAGTCCCGCTTACCTCGGTGTGTCGGCGCTGGAACGACCAAGGCATCGGCCCGCAGGCCGTTAGCGAGCGGCAGTGCCGGGCGGCCCAGACCCCGAGCCGTCCGGCATCCCACCACCCGCCGTGACGGGATGGCCGTGGGCGGCCTGCGACATCACCCATCGGGACCCTCATCGAGCGGCCCGTCCTGGTCGTCCAGGCCCTTGGCGATCAGGAAACCCCGGGCCCGCTCGGCGAGCGGGTAGCGGGCCACCAGCCGCCAGAACTCCGGGGAGTGGTTCGGCACGGTCAGGTGGACGAGCTCGTGGACGAGCACGTAGTCACGCACCCAGGCCGGGTAGGCGGCCAGCCGGTCGGAGAGCCGGATGGTGCCGTCCTCTGGCGTGCAGGAGCCGTAGCGGGTTCGCATGTTCCCGACCCAGCGCACCGAGCGCGGCTCCACCGTGCCGCCGAGGTAGCGCCGCGCGAGCATCCTGGCCCGGCGGCCGAGCTCCTCGTCGCCTGGTGGGCGGAGCCGGCGATCGCGCGCGTCCAGGCGCTCGAGCATGGCCGCCACCCAGTGGTCCTCCTCACGCCGGCTCATGCGGGCGGGCAGCAGCACGACCACGGTGTCGCCCTCGCGGTAGGCGCTCACCGTCTTGCGCCGGCGGGGGCTGCGCTCGACCCGGACGGGCGGCCGGTCGGGACCAGGCGGGGTCGCTGGGCGGTCGGGTGGACGGGCGGACGAGGAAGGAGCCATGCGCACCTCGGGTCGATAGGGGCGCCGGAGCCGGCCGGCGGTCCACCAGCGCCGGTCACGCGCTCCCCGGGACCGGCGGCATCCCGCTCGGCGTCTCCGAGTATGCCACGCGCCTCCGACGCCGACCGCCCCGGTCCGGCGGCTTTTTTTCTCTTCCACAGGCCCGGACGCACCGACGGCCCAGCTCAGCCGCGAGGTCGAATTCGGCGTCCCCAGTCTGTCCCCAGTCGGCTCGCCGGTTGTCCACAGCCTGTGGGTCACCGTCAACAACCATGCTGGGTTCTCCACAAGGTTGTCCACAGGGCTGGGGACGTATGCGTTGACGCGTCCCGGCCGGGCGTGCCATCGTGCTCTCCGCACGAGACCTCCGAAGGACGAAGGTTCTCGCTCTGTAAGGGGAAGGCAGAGCGCGAACCGGAGTGCCCCCGGGGGTCTCGTCGTTTCTACCAGCGGAAACGCGTCGTGGGGACACACCCCGCCGCCGTGAAGACGCGCGCGGGCAATCGATGTTGCCCGAGGGTCGTCGGGTCATCCCCGGTGGGAGTCGCTCCCCAGCTTGCCATCCCCGTCCGAGCAGTTCCGCACCTCGGACGGATGACCCTCGCTGTCGGGCGGCTCGGCCGTCGGCACGTCCACACGCT
>DASYUT010000018.1 GCA_036000965.1 Actinomycetes bacterium | reverse complement strand
TGCCCGGTAGTCCCAGTTGCGCGACCCGCCGGGGGCCTCGGGCAGCGAGGTCGTGGCCGCGGCGGCGATCGCCCCGGTGGTCGCCTGGGTGAGGGCCTTGAGGACCGTTGCCGAGCGGATCAGTGCCGCCTGGTCCCGGCCAGGCCGGGCGGCGCGGGCCGACCAGCCGCGCCACCACGCCACCGTCTGCTCCAGCCGCCGGTCCAGCTCCGCCGGGACGGGCGGCCGCGCGCCGGCGCCGTCCAGGACCTCCGGGCGGACATGGCGCAGGCTCAGCCGCAGCCGCTGGCCGGCGTGGACACGCACGTCGGCCACCAGGTCGTGCAGCCCGGAGGATGCCAGCGGCACGTCCCCCTCGACGACGAGTCCGTCGTCGCCGCCCAGCGCCTGCCAGGCCCGCCCGGCGCGGCGGATCCACGGCCGCACCTGCCCGTAGTCGAACCGGGGGACCACCTCGACCCGCAGGTCGACCGTGCCCTGCAGCCCGTCGACGACCCGGAGCAGCTGGCGGTAGGGACGCCTGGCGCCGCCGGGTCGCATGGTCAGGCAGTCGGTGAGCCGCACCCGGCCGCCCGGCACGGTCGTCTCGGTCTGCAGCACCAGGGTGCCGTCCAGGTAGCGGCGGCTGCCGCGTGCCGCCGGGTCGGTCGCGGTGACCGCGCACCAGCCGCCGCGTTCGCGGTCCAGCAGGCGGCCGAAGTAGCTGCCGTCGTCCAGCCGCGGCAAACACAGCCAGTCCACCGAACCGCTCGAGGACACCAGCGCGCCGGTGTGGCAGTCGCCCAGGAACGCGTAGTCGCCGATCGGCGGGTACCGCGACCTGGCGCCGGTGACGCCCCGGGCGGTCGTCCCCCGGTCGCTCATGGGAGCACCGCCAGGACCGACAGGACCGCCATCACCGCGGCCGCCATCGAGCCGATGTCAGCGCCGATGTTGAAGGTGTTGGCCACCGCCACCAACACCACGGCCCCCAGCAGCACCAGGCGGGGAAAGCGCTCGCGAAGCAGGGCCGCCAGGCCCTTGCCAGTCACCAGGCCGAGCCGGCCGGTCATCTCGTCCTCACGCTGGCCCCTTCATGCGGCGCGTTCCCAGCGGAACGTCCGCAGGGCGACGGCCAGCCAGACCAGCCCGCGCCTCGATGGCAGGGTCGTCGCGCCCGACCTGTAGGGCCGGCCGTGCCTCGCGCGTGCGTAGCATGTAAACGTCCTTTCGCTCGATGGCCGGCGTCGCACGTACGACGGCATGCCTCGAGGTTCGCTTCCCGACGGGCGCATGTCGTCACGGCCAGCACCTATCCCCGCTGCCGACCGGCTGGAGTCTTTCCCTACCTGCCATCTGCAATCGGTCGCCCAGAACTGCGGGAACCCCGGCCCCGGCTTCTCTGAGGACTTCCTGCCCCACGCCGTGGAGCGGTTCCGCCGCCCCGACCTCGCCCCGCGACCGCCGCCACGGCGGCGCCGGGCCCGGCCTGAGCCGGGTCCCGGTCCTGCGGCGGGTTACTCCACGCCCCCTCATAGCAGCTGGCGGGTACTGCAGGACTCCAGCCGGCCGGGAGCGTGCATGGACGCTGGCCCTGACCACATGCGCTCGCTGGAAGGCGAAGCTCACAGGGATGAAGCTCGTCGGTTTCCCAGCTTCGGCGGTGCGGCTTACGGCCGCGCAATCGAGCGGACCTCGAGGCGGTAGCTATGTCTTCTGCACCTGTCTCTGCGGGAACCGCTTGTCCGGCCATTGTCGATGGTTCCAAGGGCTGACGGCGTGGCTCTGAATGCTGTTTGTGCAGCTGAGGGCCAGGTACCCAGTCCAATCGGTCACCCGCTTTCCCGCTGGCCGGTATCTCGGGATTGCAGCCCGTCGGGAGCGCAAACGGGTGCTTGCCGGGAAGACACCCGGCCGTTCCAGCGCCATCCTCGACAGCAAGAATTCGACGCTAACCCAACCCTCGGAGGGTGCGGGATGCGGCAGATGCGGATCACCAAGCAGCGCCGGACGGCAGACGCTCGCTGGCGCCGGCGGCAGGAACCGGTGCTTCCACGAAACCCCCGAGACCCTGACGTCACCCGCGCCAAGCAACTGCAGCGCCAACGCCGCTACCCATGAGCACCGGCCCCCGAGTATCTGCAGACTGGACCGGCTCAGGAACGTCGCAGTGAGCCACTCCTCGGTCTTCGTCACCACCTTCCTCGCCGCCTGCGTCGAGGTTATCGAGATGGTGATCATCGTGGTGGGCGTCGGCAGCGTTCGCGGGGGCGGTCGACGTGGCTTGGTGCCGGCGCCGGCCTCGCCGTCCTGGCAGTGCTCGTCCTGGCGCTCGGGAAGGCGCTGACAGCCGTGCCCACCGGTGGGTTGCGGCTGGTGGTCGGGTCGCTGCTGCTGGTCTTCGGTCTGCAGTGGCTCCACAAAGGGGATCAGTCGGGTAAGCGCCAACGGCTTCCGGGGCATGGGTGACCGAACCCCGTCGGCGGCCGCCCACGGCCTGGGCGTCACCATCCATCAGGGGTGTGCCGGCCGCTCTCATGACTCTTGGCGTCCTTCAGGCCCGGACCTCAGCGCGTGGGCGCTTCGAGCTCCTCGGCGCCTCGAATTCGACGGCCGTCATCCGCTTCAGCAGCCGGCTCGACCGACGGCGTGGGCGCGAGTCGCCGTAGGCCGACGAAGGCCACCAGCGCCGCGAGCAGGGTCAGCGCCGCGCTGGCCAGCATCGCACCACTCACGCCGTGTACGAAGGACTCCAGCGCTGCGGCTCGTGCCTGCGGACCGGCGAACGCGGCGATGGGCCCCCCTTGTCCGCCCAGAACGAGTCCTGTGAGGGGCTCTGCCGCCGCTCGCGTCGCCGCCGGGAGCTGCGCGAGCCCCTCGTGCCACGCGCTGCGGGTGAGCATGGCAGCGACCGAGCCCAGCACGGCGATCCCCAGCGCACCGCCAACCTGGCGGTTGGCGTTGATCACGCCCGAGGCGATCCCAGACCTGTCGCGGTCCACCGCCGCCATGCCGGTCGCCGACACCGCCGGCGTGGTCAGCGCCATCCCCGCGCCGACCAGGATGTAGAACGGCCAGATCGCGTTGTATGAGGAGGCGACCTGGATGTGCGAGAGTCCGAACATCCCGCCCGAGACCAGCAGCATCCCAATCGACATCTGCGCGCGGGCACCCATCTTGGCGTTCAGCCTCCCCGCCAGGGGCGCGAGCAGCGTGATCATCACGGTCATCGGCAGCGAGCGGACACCGGCCTGGAGCGGCGAGTAACCCTTCACGTTCTGGAAGTAGAGGGTGATGAAGTAGATGACCCCGAACAACGAGAAGCCGACGAGCAGGACGACAGCGGTCGAGACGGAGAACGCGGGGCGGCGGAAGAAGCCAAGCGGGATCATCGGGTCGGCGGTCCACCGCTCCCAGGCGATGAACAGGCCGAGCAGGAGGGCGGCAGCGGCGAGGAAGCCGAGGGTGTACGCGGAGCCCCATGCGTGCGTCCCCGTCTCGATCAGGGCCGGCGAGGAACATGCGTTTGCGTCCGAAGCGGTCGCCGAGCTTTCCACCGAGCAGGATGAGCACCGCGAACGACAGGACATAGGCGTCGACCGTCCACTGCAGCCTCGCCGGCGTCGTCTGCAGCGAGCGCTGGATCGACGGCAGCGCCACGTTCACGACCGTGTTGTCCAGCATGATCATGAACAGGGCGAAGCACATGGCAAACAGCGTCCACCACTTACGGTTCGGACCGCCCTTTACCGTGCTGGCTCCGTTCTCAGCGTTCATCGGTCCTCGTCCTTCCCGGATCTTGATAGCGTCCATAGACGCAGGTTGGCGCTGGACGCGAGCTCGGGCATCACGGCCAGCGGCCACTTCGGCCAGCTGCTGGCTGGAATCCTCGGTAGCTGCCGCGGGTCAGGCTGGCCGCAGCACCGCCTTGACCACTCCGTCGGCGCGCCGGTCGAAGCGCCCGTAGAGGCGCGGCGCATCCTCCAGGCGGCCATGGTGGGTGATGATGCGGCCGGGACGGGCGCGGCCGGAGACGACCAGGTCCCGCAGCCGGGTGGTGTAGCGGCGGTCGTGGGTGCGGCCGAACTGCAGCGACACTCCCTTTGTTGAACAGCGTGGCCCAGTGGATACGCAGCGACCCGTCCGCGGCGCCCTCCGGCTTGTCCAGCCGCTCGGGCACGCGGTCGACCACGTACACCTCCCCGGCGCCGCGCAGCAGCGCGCTGTAGGCGGCCAGCAACCCGACGGCGCCGGCACCAAACACCGCCACGCTGGTCGCCGGGGTCACCTCGGCCAGCAACCGGGCGCACCAGCAGGCGATCCAGCACTGACCCCGGTTCCCCCACGGGACCGGCCCACCCGCTGGCCGGTCCCGTTCGGGGGACCCAGGGACATCCCGATGCCACCAGGCATCACGATCGGCACAACGTTCCCCGACTACCAGCTGACCGATCACCCGAAGGCGCAGCAAGCTGGTCGAGCTAAAGGCAGGCGACCCGATGATCCTCGTACTCCAGGGGGCGCTACTGCCCAAGGATCGCTGGCCAGCACGGAGCCAGAGGATCCGCCGGGACTGGGACGTCTCCGACCCGGAGCTTCGCGCGGGGTGGGACGGGGCGAGCGGGAACGGTTCTTCCCTTACGGGAAGTCGCAACGAGCGCTGCTCGCCTCATCGCCGTGGGGCCGGGCGCGCCAGCGGTCAGTCGCTGTCGACCTCGACTGGGAGGTCGACCTGCAGCGTGGTGCCCTCGCCGACCGGGCTGTGGACCGTGATCGTTCCGCCCAGCGCCTGGACGCGGTCGCTGAGCCCGACCAGCCCGGAGCCGCGGGCCGGGTCGGCGCCGCCGACGCCGTCGTCACGGACCGACAGGTGCAGACGGCCGTCACCCCCCTGGACCTGGACGTGGGCGACCGAGGCGTGGGCGTGCTTGGCGGCGTTGGCCAGCGCCTCGGCGACAACATAGTAGGCGGCGACCTCGACCGGCGCCGGCAGGCGTCCCTGCAGGTGCACGTCGAGTTCCACGGGAACGGCGGAGCGGCGGGCGAGCGCCTTGAGCGCGGGGCCGAGTCCGCCCTGCGACAGGATCGCCGGGTGGATCCCGCGTGAGAGCTCCTGCAGCTCCTCCTGCGCGCCCCCCAGCCCGTCGGCGACCCGGGCCAGCTGGGACCCAAGCTCGGGGGACTCGGCGGGCACGCCCGCCTGGGCGGCGCGCAGGTCCAGCCCGAGCGAGACCAGCCGCTGCTGGATGCCGTCGTGCAGGTCGCGCTCGATCCGCCGCCTGGTGTCGTCGGCCGCCCTGACGATCCGCGCCCTGGAGGCGGCCAGCTCGGCCCGGGCCTGGGAGTTGGCGATCGCGGTGGCGGCCAGCTCGGTGAAGTCGGCGATGTGGGCCTCGGTGCCGGCGGGCAGCGGCTCGGGCCGCTTGGAGCTGACGGCCGTCGTGCCCCACAGCCGCCCCTGCACCATGATCGGGCAGCCGACCGACGAGCGGATGCCGAGCTGCCAGACACTGGCGCCGACAGGGCCAGGAGCATCGGGGTAGCTGTCGGTCCGGGCGGGCCGGCCGGTCCGCAACACCAGTGCCGACAGGCTGTGGTCCTCGATCGTGTAGCGCGTCCCGACGAGCAGGGGGTCGCCTTCCCGACTCCAGCCGGCGACCACGGTCACGGTGCCGTCGTGCTCGTAGCGGAGCACGTGCGCCGTGTCGGTGCCAAGCAGCCGGCCCGCCTCCTCGGCGACCGCGGCGAACACCTCGGCCGGCGGCACCCCACGCGTCACCAGCGTGGCGACCCGCCGCAGCGCGGCCTGCTCGTCGGCGAGCCGACCCAGCTCGTCGCGGCTGTCCTGCAGCGAGCCCGCCATGGTGTTGAAGCTCCGCTCGAGCACCCCGATCTCGCCGACGCCGCGCTCGGGCAGGCGCGCGCCCGGGTCGCCGCCGGCGAGCCGGCCAGCCATCGCGGCCGCCCCGCGGACGGGCCGCACGATCGCCCGTGTCAGGTAGCCCGAGAACAGCAGGATGAGCAGGACCGATCCCCCAAGGCCGCCCGCCGCCGCGACGATCGCCCGGCGAGCGGCCGCATCGGAGCGCTCCTGTCGTGTCGCCGACAGGCCACGCTCGGTGGCCATCAACTGGTCGAACTCGACCCGGATCGCGTCGACCCGCCGCTTGCCCTCCTGGGTGGCCGCCACGGTCCGCGCCGATGCCGGGTCGCGCCGCGCGGCAGCCACCAGCGGCACCGAGTAGTCCCGCAGGTAGGACGTTGCCGCCTGGGTGATCCGCCCTGCCCGACGCTGTTGCACCGGGTTGCCGGCGACCAGCCGCTGCAGGAAGCGCGTGCTGTCGTCGACGATGAGGCAGCGCAGGGTCATGGCGGCAGCATCCCAGCACGACGGGCCCCGCCCATCCCGGCTAGCTGGAAGCCGCGACCGTCCCCGCGTCGGACTGCAGCTGGCCGGTACCGCAGGATGCCAGCCAGCCGGGAGCGCAGACGGGCGCTGGCGGTGACGACACCACACCGCCGAGACGCGATCCTCAGCGGCATGAGGACCACCAGCCAACAGGACCGCGGCGCGGCGCCGGAACCGGCAGGCGCGGATGCCGCCCACCCGGCCGGGGTTGGTGCGCTGGCCCTGCATCGGGCCGGAGTCGGTCTTCTTGTACCCGCCCGGGTCGGCCACCGAGCATCTGGTCACCGACCACGGCATCCCGTGGGCCGCCATGCACCGGCGGGTCAGGGGCTCCTACGACCACCAGGGGGATCACCTGAAGCAGACAGGCGTGCGGACGGGTGCGGCGGGCGACCTGCTCGCCGAGGCCCATCCGCACACCCGAGCCCGTGAGGATGACGAGCATGCTGGGCGTGGAACGCAAGCGCACGACGGCGGCGGAGCTGGACCTGTTCCGGTTGTATCTGGATGAGGTCGGGCGGCATCCGCTGCTGACCAAGCAGGACGAGATCGAGCTGTCCCAGGCCTACGAGGCTGGCCTGGACGCCCAGCTCAAGCTCGCCGAGCTCGACCCGGCCGACCCGGCCCGGCCCGGGCTGGAGCAGGTCGCCGGGCGGGGCGAGTGGGCCCGGCGCAAGATGATCGAGTCCAACCTGCGGCTGGTGGTGTCGATCGCCCGGCGGTTCTCGGCCACCGGCCTGCCGTTGGGGGACCTGGTCCAGGAGGGCAACCTGGGGCTGCTGCGGGCGGTGGAGAAGTTCGACTGGCGCAAGGGGTTCAAGTTCTCCACCTACGCGACCTGGTGGATCCGCCAGGCGATCGCCCGGGGGGCGGCCGACCGGGGGGCGCGGGCGATCCGGCTGCCGGTGCATGTGGATGAGCAGGTGGGCCGGTTGCGGCGCACCCAGACCCGGCTGCACGAGACCCTGGGCCGGGAGCCGTCCGATGCGGAGTTGGCGGCCGAGTTGGACATGCCGGCCGACAAGGTGGGCCGGTTGAAGGACACCGCCCAGGCGATCACCTCGCTGGACACCCCGATCGGCGACGACGGCGCCGCCCTGCAGGACTTCCTGGAGGACGAGCAGGCGGTCGGGCCCGATGAGCTGGCGGTGGAGGCGGTCGGTCGGGAGGCGTTGGAGCAGGTGTTGGCCGGGTTGCCGGAGCGGGAGCGGCAGGTGCTGGTGTTGCGGTTCGGGCTGGACTCGGGCACCCCCAGGACCCTTGAGGAGGTCGGGGCGGTGATGGGGTTCTCGCGGGAGCGGGCCCGCCAGGTCGAACGCGACGCCCTGGCCGCCCTGCGCAGCCCCGAGATCCGCGCCCGCCTCGAAGACCTCGCCGACGCCGCTGCCAGCTAGCACCGCAGTATTCCCGCCGGCCGGGAGCGACGATGCTGCGCCCGTTACGACCACCTGCGCTGGCTGGGAGTGCTGCCGCAGACGCGCTGTGCCCTCGGAGCGGCAGCTGCCAAATCTCTGCCGGAACTGCCGTGCAACGAGCCGGAAGCCGAGGAGGCGCTGGCCACGATGGCCGATTGCAGCTAGCAGGCACCGCAGGATTCCAGGCGGCCGGGAGGGCAGATGGGCGCTGGCCGCGACGACACGCGAGAGCCCAGGCGCGATCCTCGGGTAGCAGAGCCAAGGCCGCCGAACCACCGGGCGGTGCTGCAGAGGATAAGCGAGCGTGCGCGTGAGGACTCGGACCGAGCGGACCTGGAGGCGGCATGCACCCCCGCCCCAGCCTGTACGGGAAACCGCTCCCGGGGGGACGGCGACTTCCCCGGCCGCCGTCCCCCTTCCAACCACCAACGGCCGCCCAGACAACCGGGACGAAGGAGATGAGATGGTCGACACGAAGCATGATCCGTTCGGGGGGACCGCAGAGGCGCAGAGGCGCAGAGGCGCACCGGAAGCCAGCCCCTGCTGCACCAGCGAGGGAAGGAGATCCAGCGATTCGGGGAGCTGCGGCTGCTTCCCATCGCCCTCGCCCACGACGCCAGGGCCCAGAGCTGCCAGCTCCTGAACCAGATCCTGGCCGACTCGATCATCCTGTACAACCTGTACAAGAAGCATCACTGGCTGGTCCGCGGGCCGACCTTCTACCAGCTACACCTGTTGCTGGACAAGCACGCCGAGGAGCAGCTCAAGCTGATCGACCTGCTGGGCGAGCGGGTCCAGACGCTCGGCGGCGTGGCGATCGCTGACCCTCGACACGTGGCTGAGGTGACCGCCGTCCCGAGGCCTCCGGACGGGGTCGAGGAGGTCCCGGCCATGCTGTCTCGTCTGCTGGAGGCCCACGAGATCGTGATCGAGAAGGTCCGAGACGCCATCGCCGCGACCGCGGGCGACCAGGCCCAGACCGAGATGGAGCAGGCGATCACCGCGCTCGGCACGAATGGCTTCCAGGGTGTCTACGCGGCCAACGACGGCACCGCCGGGGGTGCCATTGCGGCCATGAATGGCCAGGGCATCGACCCCTCCAGCCGGCCGGTCACCGGCCAGGACGCTGAGCTGGCGGCGGTGCATCGCATCCTCACCGGCCAGCAGTACATGACGGCCTACAAGGCGATCAAGCCGGAGGCCGGGCAGGCCGCCGAGCTGGCCGTGGACCTGGTCAACGGCAACCGATCGGCGGCCGACAGTCTGGCCAAGCAGAAGACCAACAACGGCCAGAAGGACGTGGCCTCGATCATCCTGACCCCGGTCGCGGTCACCAAGGCCAACGCCAGGCAGACCATCAGCCGGATGATCTCGGACGGCTTCCTCAAGGCGGCCGACATCTGCTCCGGCCCGGCGGCCTCGGCTTGCCATCAGCTCGGTCTGTCCCAGTAGCGCCCCGCTGAAGGAGGCAACATGCCCGACGATGCGCCCCTGCTGGAGCTCCACGAGGTCAGCAAGCGCTTCGGCGCGGTCCAGGCGCTCACCGAGGTGGACTTCTCTGCCGAGGGGCACCGGGTCACCGCGCTGGTCGGCGACAACGGCGCCGGCAAGTCGACCCTGGTGAAGATCATCTCCGGCATCGTCGCCGCCGACTCGGGGACTTACCGGTTCGAGGACCGGATCGTGCGAGTCGACAGCCCCCAGGCGGCCAGCGCACTGGGGATCGCGACCATCTACCAGGACCTCGCCCTGTGCGACAACCTCGACGTGGTCGCCAACCTCTTTCTCGGTCACGAGGAGATCGGCGGCGTCCGGCTGCTGGACGAGACCGACATGGAGCAGCAGGCCGCTAAGGTCCTCAAGCGGCTGGCGGTGCGGATCCCCAGCGTCCGCACCCAGGTCGCCTCGCTGTCGGGCGGCCAGCGCCAGAGGGGGTCCCGATGCTCAACGACTACGTCGCCGCGCTGATCGCCTGGTGGCAGAACAGCGACCTCGCCCGCTCGGCCCTGCCCGACGCCCCGGTCGAGCCCGACCTCGAGCGCCGCAACAGCGAGAAGCACCGCCGGATGGAGGCGCCGCTGCGGCGCACCGACCGCGCCGAGGCGGGCGCGCCTCCCGGCTCCTCCAATCCCGCTCGCTCGGACAGGTCCTCATGGCGGGTCACGTGCCCGTGCGGCGAGTGGGGGTTGTCCCGCGATGACCGCGACGCCTGGCTCGCCCTCTGCCAGCACCCCTTCCCGCAGCTCGACCGAGAGCTTGACGTCTGGGAGTACGCGCACGGCTGGCTGTACCGTTAGCGATCGGTCCACTCAGGGCTACGGCCTGACTCCGGGCGCACAAACATAAGGCAGGTGATGACGACGCCGCCGGGCACGCCGCCGACGAGGATCGCCGACCAGGAGCGATCCGATGCGCTGGTGTTCTTGGGGGCCACCGGCGATCTGGCCTACAAGGAGGTCTTCCCGGCGCTGCAGGGCCTGGTCGAGCGGCACCGGCTCGACATCCCCATCATTGGCGTCGCCAAGTCGGGCTGGGACCTGGAGCGGCTGCGGGCACGCGCCCGTGACAGCCTGGAGCAGCACGGCGGTGTCAACCCCGACGCCTTCGCCAAGCTGTCGTCGCTGCTGCGCTACATCGACGGCGACTACCGCGACCCGGCCACCTTCACCAGGCTGCGGCAGGCGCTCGGCGACGCCAAACGACCGCTGCACTACCTGGCCATCCCGCCCAGCATGTTCGCGACCGTCACCAAGGGACTGGCCGCCTCAGGCAGCGCCCGGGGCGCCCGCCTGGTGGTGGAGAAGCCGTTCGGACGCGACCTGGCTTCGGCGAGGGAGCTGAACCGCGTGCTCCGTAGGCATCTGCCGGAGTCCCACGTGTTCCGGATGGACCACTTCCTCGGCAAGGAGCCGGTGCAGAACCTCCTCTACCTGCGCTTCGCCAACGCGCTGCTGGAGCCGCTGTGGAACGCCCGCCACGTGCGCGCGGTGCAGATCACCATGGCCGAGGACTTCGGCGTGCAGGGCCGCGGCGCCTTCTACGAGGAGGCAGGCGCGATCCGCGACGTGCTCCAGAACCACCTGCTGCAGATCCTCGCCCTGCTCGCCATGGACCCGCCGGGCGGGCATGGCGGCGACGCCGTCCGCGACGAGCGCACACGCCTGCTGCGGGCTGTCCGGCCGCTGGACCCGGCCAGCGTGGTCCGCGGCCAGTTCCGCGGCTACCGGGACGAGGACGGTGTCGCGCCGGACTCGAACGTGGAGACCTACGTCGCGGTCAAGCTCGAGATCGAAACCTGGCGCTGGGCGGGGGTGCCGTTCTCCATCCGCGCCGGCAAGCGCCTGCCGCGCACCGCCACCGAGGTGGTGGTGGAGTTCCGGCGGCCGCCGCTGGAGGTCTTCGGGGAGCTGGTCGGAAGCCGCTCCAACCACCTGCGCCTGCGGCTCAGCCCCGACATGCGGATTGCCCTCGGCCTGCGGGTCAAGGTCGCCGGGGAGCAGCTGGTCGGGGAGGACGTCGAGCTGGTCGCCACCGACCAGCCGGGGGAGGACCGGCCGGCCTACGAGCGGCTGCTCGGCGACGCCCTGGAGGGCGACGACGAGCTGTTCGCCCGCGAGGACACCGTCGAGGCCGAGTGGCAGGTGGTGGAACCGATCCTGGGTGACGCCGCCCCGCTGTACGAGTACGAACCGGGCACCTGGGGCCCGGAAGAGGCCGACCAGCTCGTCGGCGACGGCGGCTGGTCCAACCCGGCTCGTCGAGGGCGTCGGCCGCGGTAGTGCGTCGCCGACCCTGGACGATGCGGCCGAAGGCGACCACGAGCACGGCGCTGGCGACCAGGTAGCCCGACGTTGCCCGGGCTGGAGCGGGTCGAGGTGGATGCCCGGCGCCTGGGCCAGCCTGCCACGCCATCGTAGGTGGCCGCGGCTGCAGGCGCGGTCGCTGTCGGCTCCCTCAGCCCAGCACGCCGCCACGCCCGCCCATTGCAGCTAGCGGGTAGGCCGGGTTTGCAGCAGGCCGGGAGCGACATCGGATGCTGGCCGTGACGACAGCAGACCGCCCCGGCGCGATCCTCAACGGCGTGAAACCATCTCGAATAGGGCCGACAGCCCCGGCCAAGTCGGGCCCACCGCACCCGGCGGTGTTGGCCGATCGGCGGCGGTCTTCCACCGATGCGTCGAAGACACTTCCGTTGCCCGCCCTGATCACCGAGCATCCCAGGATCGAGCCGGCCGGGCGGGTGGTGGCGGGCCGCTACCGGCTGCGACGGCTGCTGGGCCGTGGTGGCATGGGAGCGGTCTGGCTCGCCGTGGACGAAGCACTGCACCGTCCCGTCGCGATCAAACAGCTGGTCCTCAGCGGCTTGGCGACTGACGAGGAGCGCCTGGCGGCTCGTGCGCGCCTGCTCCGCGAGGCACGGCTGGCCGCCCGGGTCGACCACTCGGGCACGGTGCGGGTCTACGACGTCGCCGAGGACACCGGCGACCCCTGGATCGTCATGGAGGCGCTGCCGGGGCGGACGCTGGAAGCGGCCCTCCGCGACCAGGGACCGCTGCCGGTCGGCCAGGTGACGAGCCTTGGCCTGTGCCTGCTCGACGCGCTGGAGGCGACCCATCGAGCGGGCATCGTCCACCGCGATGTCAAGCCGAGCAATGTGCAGCTGTGCGGCGGCCTGCGCGTCGTCCTCACCGACTTCGGCATCGCCTCAACCGCCGAAGACGGTTCAGGCACCTCCACGGGCAAGCTCGTCGGGAGTCCGGCGTACATGTCGCCTGAGCAGGTCCACGGCGGCGAGTTCGAGCCGGCGTCCGACCTCTTCTCGCTCGGCGCGACGCTGTATGCCGCGGTCGAGGGGAGATCGCCCTTTGGCAAGGGCTGCCCGGTTGCCACCCTCACCGCCGTCGTCACCGATATGTGGATCTGGGGGCGCTTGGCCCGTTGCCGGACATGTACGAGAACACCTGGCAGGTGCCAGGCAAGCTGCTGTCGGCCGCCGCCGAGGGCGCCGCGGTCGTGCTCGCGGGACTGGGCCTGCTCACCCACCGCAGGCACCCCGGGATGGGACGGCCGCTTCCCGGGGCAGCCACACCGAACAAGCGAGGATGACATGGCCGCGTTGCCGACCATCGTGGTGGTGCTCGCCGTGGCGGCCCTGCTGGGGCTGGCGCTGTCGCTGCGCAACCTGCAGAGCCTGGTGGAGATCGGGGTCGACAAGAACACCACGGTGGTGTTCCCGGCGCCGCTGATGAGCACCATCGGGGAACTCGGCGCGTTCCTGGCCCGGGAACAGGCCGCCGCCACCCCAGCCCCAGCACCCACCACGACCGCGCCGGCCCCCGCCACAGCGCCCGCCGCCGAGGCACCGGCGGCGGTGGACCAAGGCGCCAACAGAGCGCCCACGCCTGGTCGTGACTAGCCTTCCCATCCAGGAGGCCCGATGCCACGTTGCCCCCTGTACGCATCCGCCCTCGGCGACCAGGAGCGCTCCCATGACCCAGCCACCCGAGCCGACCGAGCCGTTCGCCCAGCACCCGAGGCTGGCCGAGCTGGTCAACGCGCTTCACTTCCAGCGCTACCCGTTGTTCCTGGCCGGGCTCCTCTACGAGGAGCCGGGCGGCCCGCTGCGCCGGGCGACCGCCGTCGCCAGCCGTGACGGCGACCTGCTTGCCTACGACAGCGGCGAGTTCTTCGAGCACGCCGGGCGCGTCCCGGCGTCGCGGCTGTTCGACGACGACGACTTTGCCGAGCGGTCCGAGAAGACCCGCGTGGACGCCCTCGCCGACCTCAACCGGGCGTTCTTCGCGCACGAGGTGGCGGCATGGACGAGGGGCCGCCGCAGCGTCAACGAGGTCGGCATCGAGCTGCTGCACCACTGGTTCGTGCCCGGCACGCCACCGCTTGCGATCACCCGCTCTGAGGTGCTCGGGGTGGTCCCGCTCGAGGTCACCGACGCCCTGCTGGACGCGTTCCGCCGGCTCGCCGACCGCCACGGGCGCGGCTTCATGGTCGAGCACATCATGGAGTTGCTCGCGGCGAGCTGACCCTGGTCGGTGCACCATGGCGTGACGACCCGCGAGGAGGCCTACCCGTGCTCGCCCTGAACCACCCGCTGAACGACGAGATTACCGGCGCTCTGAAGCTCGGGGGCGACCTGCGCGTGCGCCGCCTGGGGTTTGGGGCGATGCGGCTCACCGGCCGTGGCATCTGGGGGGAGCCCGCCGACCTTGAGGGTGCCCGGGAGGTCCTGGTCCGCGCGGTGCGGCTCGGGGTGAACTTCATTGACACGGCTGACTCCTACGGGCCGGATGTCAGCGAGCAGCTGATCGGCGAGACCCTCTTCCCGTACCCGGAGGGGCTCGTGATCGCGACGAAGGGCGGGCTGACCCGTCCCGGTCCGGGCCGGTGGGTGCCGAATGGCCGGCCCGAGCACCTGCGGCGGGCATGCGAGGGGAGCCTGCGCCGCCTGCGCCTGGAGCGTATCGACCTGTACCAGCTCCACCGCGTCGACCCCAACGTGCCGCTGCAGGAGTCGCTGGGCGCGCTCGCCGACCTGCGTGCCGAGGGCAAGATCCGCCACGTGGGCCTGTCGAACGTCGGCGTCACGCAACTTGAGCGGGCGCAGAAGGCGCTCCCGATCGTGAGCGTCCAGAACCGTTATAACCTCACCGACCGGCGCAGCGAGTCGATGGTCGACCACTGCGAGCGGCACGGGCTTGCGTTCCTGCCCTGGGCGCCGATCGCTGCCGGCGACCTGGCCGCGTCGGGCGGGCTGCTTGACCGGATCGCCGAGCGCCACCGGGCGAGCACTGGGCAGGTCGCGCTCGCCTGGCTGCTGCGGCGCTCCCCGGCGATGCTGCCGATCCCGGGCACCTCGTCAGTCGAGCACCTACTTGAGAACCTGGCCGCGCCGCTCGTGCCGCTCACCGACGGCGAGGTGGACGAGCTTTCCCGCCATGGCGGTTAGGCCGTGCCCGGGGTCTGGCAGCTTGCGGGCACGCGATTCCAAGACGTGATCCGTCACCGCTGTGACCTGGGAGAATCGTGGTGGGCGCGACAGGGTTTGAACCTGTGGCCTCTTCCGTGTCAGCAAACGGCGGGGAAGCGCTATGCCGATCGCCGTTCTCCCAGGTCGCCGCCAACCGTAATGGGTGTAGTGATGCGTTCTCCTGACCCGCCGCCCAAGCCCAACGAGGAGGCCAGCTCCCCAGGCCGGGCGAGTCCATCTCAGCGTGGGGAGTACAGCCAGGGTTGCTTGAGGTCGAAGAACTCCGGCTCCCCGATGCTCAGCGCCGCCATCTCGTCCATCTGGGCCTTCAGCTCCGGACTCGCTCGCCCGGCACGGGCTCCAGAACGATGGCCCGGAGCCCGGCGGTACTCCGCGGCCCGTGTAGGGGCGAACAATCCTTGGACCAGCGCGCACGACAGTCCGAACGCGCTTGACGCCTGCAGGACGCCCGAGGATGCTGGGCGCAGTGGGGCGCAGGAGGCGTGTGTGGTGACCACGATCCTGTATACCGACGGTCTGGCCCGCAAGGAGCGGGAGGTCTTCTGGCGTCAGGCGATGTCGGAGACCTTCGTGCCGCTGACCACGCACGAACTTCCAAACAGGAGCACGAAGGTCGAAATCTCGTGGGCTGGTTACACTTTGCCGCTTCGTTTCGTCATACAGGTTGGAGTGTTCAACGCAACCGAGAAAGGAGACAACCGTGCCTTTGCAGGTGACCGCCATCATGATCGGTGTCGAGGACCTGGCCCGCTCCAAGAGGTTCTACGGGGAAGGCTTGGGCTGCACGATCGACCAGGACCATCCCAATTTCGTCTCGTTCAACCTGGGTGACGGATCGTCGTCGCTGGCCCTCTACCAACGGGAGGCAGCGGCCCAAGATGCCGGCGTCTCCTCCGAGGGATCCGGATTCCGGGGTGTCTCGTTCCACTTCATCGTCCCGTCGAGCGACGCTGTGGACGAGGTCATGGGCAACGCCGTGGCGGCCGGTGGCGGCGTCGTGAAGAAAGCAGCAGCCTCTCAGTGGGGTGGGTACTTCGGGTACTTCAGCGACCCGGACGGCTACCTCTGGAAGGTCGCGTCCCCCTCTTAATTAGCAAAGCTCTCATAGCGGGTGGACCGGCGAAGGGGGTCCCGTCACAGGCACGGGCGTGGGTCTCCCTTCTGAGTTGCGAGCTCATCGGAAACCTACGCCCGTCCTCCTTTTCCACCGAAGCTGAGACGCCACCGTGCTGCCATCGGCGGGCTCCCTTGCTCCTGGTCCAGTGGACCAGGAGCAAGGGAGCCTCCGGGAAAGCGGGGAAACCTTGCCGCGTGCCGGTCGCTGCTGCACCGCATCCTCCAGGCCGCCGAGGACGACCGGCGCATCGACGCCAACCCCGTCCCGAAGGTCCCCGCGCCCAAGCGCACCGCCAGCATCCGCGTGGTGCCGCTGGCCGGCCCGGTCGCCGACGCCATCGCCCGCCAGCTCCCCGCCGGCTGCCCGCGCGACACGCTCGTGTTCACCGGGCTGGGCGGCGGCAACGGCGTGCCCGCCGGTGCCCGCACGGCACTGACCGCGACAACCTCCACCGCGCCTACCACGCCGCCGTGGCCCGCGTCGGCGACCCCACCGCCGGCTTGGCGTACACGCCGCGGCGGGTCCTGCGAGCCCTCCAGGACGCCGGCCCCGGCCAGACCCCCGAGTCCCTCCGCGCCCACCTGGCAGGCGTGGTCCCCACGGCGGGGACCGTCCGCGGCGCGCTCTACGACTTGGAGGTTGTCGGCTTGGCCGTGCGCCACGCCCCCGAGGACGGCACGGCGCGCTGGTCGGCCACCGAGCCGCCACGCTGTGACCTGCTCGGCGACTTGAGACTGCGTGGCCCGCACGACCTGCGTCACACGTTCTCGACCTGGCTGGAGGACGCCGGCATCCCGCCGCGGGTGATCGACGAGCTGATGGGCCATGCTGGCGGCCGGCCGGGTGGGGGAGAGGCGGGGCAGAGCGGCAGCGCGATCGGTCTTCGCTACCGCTGGACCACCCCAGAAATGGAGGCCAACGTCGTGGCCGCGATCGAGCAACGGTTACTGGTCACGTCCAAAATCGCCGACGAGATGCAGGCCAGCAGGTGAGCAAAGGCTCACGCTTGGACGCATTTTATCCTCATAGCCTGGACCCATCGGGTGGGGGGGAGGCCCCGGGCCGACCCCGCCGCCTCCCTCATCCGGCGGAGGGACCGGCCACACCGGCGATGGCCGCCGGTCGACCAGGAAGCGCCGTTCGGGGCTCCCGAAGGCTATCTACCGCATCGCGTCCGGGTACGCACGGTCCTTCGAGGCCGGCGGTTCCTGGACGCTCTGGGAGGGCGCGACCTGGGTGCGTCGCTGGGCGGCCGACCGGGCACCGGCCGGTGTGCGAGCCGTGACCTACCGTGAGCTCGGCGACGTCTATGCGCGCCGCGGCATGCCCGCCAAGGCGGCCGACGCCTACGCGATCAGTCAGGAGCTGGAACACCGGCGTCGCGATGACCGGGCACCGACCCCCGAGCGCGTCGAGGCCCTCGACCCCGGCCGGTCACAGGAGCATCCGACGGCCCGCCAAGGACCGTTGGGCGACCACGAGGCGCCGTCGCTGGCGGGACGCGACCCGATGACCGCCGCCCGGCCAGTGCTGGCTCCAGACGCGAGGGCCGTGCTAGCGGCGCCGGTGTGGGATGCGACGAGGACCGACATCGGTGCGGCGGCGCTCGCCAGGTCGGCCGGACCGATGCCTGGCCCGATCGCCGAGCCGCCGGCGCGGGCCGGTGGCGAGGCGGTCACCGGCCTGGACGCCGGCCTCGCGGCCGTGTGGCGGGTCCGCGGGGCACGAACGCCGTCGCTGCAACCGGTCACCTTCGGCCGTTGATGATCGATCCGCCGGTTCCGCAAGGGGTCATGCCCAGTCACCAGGATGCGCTCGACCAGCTGCACCGGGTCGCCGACGAGTCTGGCGGTGTCATCCAGGTCGTCACGGAGGCCCACCAACCCGACAGGTTCGGCCAGCTGGACGTCGAGCTGTCGCTGGATTGTTCCCGGGTCGTGCAGGAGGCGGGCGGCCTGCGGCTCGACGCACGCGAGCACGCCATCGTGCGGATCCCCGCCGAGTTCCCGTTCAGGCACCCTCGCGTGTGGGTACTGCACACCCGGTTCGCTGGTGCGCCGCACGTGCAGTGGGTGAACGTCCGGCTCAGCGACGACCAGCAAGGCAACGAGATCTGCCTGTACCAGGCCCCTTCGGTCGAGTGGTCGCCCAGTGATGGCATGCTCGGCCTGCTCGAGCGCCTCCTGCAGTGGTACAAGCGTGCCGCCGTGGGAGCGCTCGACGCGCCTGGACAGCCACTACACCCTCCGGTGGCCTATCCCACACCCGGAGCCGGCTGCGTCGTCGTGCTCGCGAACGCGCCGCGCGCTGGTGACGCTGACGCTCCCGAGCCTCGACGTGCGCTCGCGCTCATGCGCTGGGTGGCGCCGTGGCGCGCCGACGTGCTCGACTGGCTGGAGGACGTCGCGGCGCTCGACGAGCTCTGGCCGGTCAACGAACAGGAGGCTCGGGCGCTGCCCGGCCGCCTCCGGGAACTGGCAGGGGTTGGCGAGGGCGACGCCAGGGTGTTCCTCGGCCTGGCCTTCGTGCTCCCCCGACCGACCGTGTTCGAGCTGCCCAACACCACACGCGACCTCATCGACGCCCTGGAGCGCCAGGGACTCCAGGCAACAGAACTGCTCGGCCTGATGGCCACGACGGCGTTGCTCAACACCGCCGTGCCCGGCGACGTCGGGCTCCCGTTGTACGTGCTCGTCGGGTCCCCGCCGCGTGGCCGGGCCGGCGACGGCCAGCGCATCACGCATCTGAACGCGTTGCGGCTCCACGAGCTGGACGCCGAGGCGTTGTCCTACCTGCCGTTCGGCGGCTCGCAGGTGCCCGAGCTGGAGGCGATCGCACGCGCCGTCGCCGCCGACGCGAACGACTGGCTCGAGCGAGGTGGCATCGCCTGGGCGGCCGTGTTCGACAAGCGACCGGAGCTGGTCGTCCGGCGCGACGTCGAGAGCCCGGCCTGCTGGCTGCGCGATCGCAAGGTCATGGTCCTCGGGTGCGGCGCGCTCGGCGCCCCGATCGCCGAGCAGTGCGTCCGCGGCGGGGTGGGCGAGTTGACGCTGGTGGACGATGGGGTCGTCCACCCGGGCATCCTCGTGCGCCAGCCGTACCTCGATGCCGAGGTTGGCCTGGCCAAGGCCGAGGTCCTCGCGGAACGGCTCCGGCGGATCCGCCCCGATGTCATGATCACCGCCAAGCTCGCCGACGCTGTTGACACCGTGCTCCGCGACGGTGCCGGCGTCCCCGACGTCGACCTGGTCGTCGACGCCACCGCCAACGTCACAGTGGCCACGAAGCTCGAGCGCGACCGCTGGCCCGACCGCCGCAGGTGGCCGCCCGTGGCCTCGGTCGCCATCGGCCACAAGGCCGAGCGCGGCGTGGCCACGCTCTCTCTTCCCGGAGCGACCGGGGCCGGCGTCGACGTCCTCCGTCGCCTCGGACTCACCGCCCGAGCCGACCCGGGCGGCCGCCTAGCCGACGTCGTCGACGACCTGTTCCCCCAGCCTCCGAGAACGGACCTATTCCACCCTGAGCCTGGCTGCTCGGAACCCACCTTCGTCGGCTCGGCTTCGCAGGTGGCCGCGCTGGCTTCGCAGCTGTTCAACGGGATCCTGGGCACGCTCGCCGGGGACGAGGCCGAGCCGACGACCAAGTCGATGTGGGCGTACGTGGTCCGGCTCAGCACCATGGTTGCGGCGACGCCGCCGCTGACCTGGGAGGATGACCTGGTGATGCAGGATCCTACGACCGGGTACGAGATCCGCATCGCGCCACCGGCCCTCGCCACCATGCAGGCCGAATGCGGCGACGCCGCACGACGACACGGGCTCCTAGTCGAGACCGGCGGCCGGCTCTTCGGCCAGGTCGACAACGCCTGCCGCGTCGTCTGGGTCAGCTCCGCATCCAACCCGCCGCCGGACAGCGAGCGGTCGAGCCAGCGATTCCGCCTGGGCGTGGCCGGTGTCCCGGAGCTGCTCGCCAGTTACGACGCCGTCAGCGGTGGGCTGGCCCGGCTCGTGGGCGAGTGGCATACCCATCCCGGTGGCATCGCGACCGAGAGCACCACCGACCACGAGGCGATGACCGTGCTCCTGACACCGGTCGGGCCCGTCCTCTCTCAGGAGCTGCTGCTGATCCTCGGCGGCCCGCCCTCCCGCTGGGCCGCGTGGCTGGACCGCGGCGAGCCGCCGGAGCTGTACGTCCGTCTCGCACGGCGCGATGGCTAGCGTCACGACATGCGCTCTTCGATGGCCCGCAGCACCCGCTTCTCCGACACCGGGTACGGGATGCCGAGGGTCCGGGCGAAGTAGCTGATGCGCAGCTCCTCCAGCATCCAGCGGATCTCGGCCAGGGTGGCGGCCTGGAAGCGAAGCCCCGGTGGCCGGTCGAGGGCTCGGTGCCAGGCCCTGGTGACGTGGGTGACGCTCTCCATGCGCTCGGAGTCGTCGGCCAGGTCGCTCGGCAGCCTGGCAAGGCGCTGACCATGGCCCCCATGTAGCGCCGCACGACGGGCAGCCGGCGGCGCCGGTCGCCGTTACCCAGCCCGGGAAGACGAGGTCGTCGAGCTGCATTTGAAGATCAGCGACGGCAGAGCAGAAAGGCCGGGTTGGTCAGCTCGGCCATGCGCTCCCTCGACCTCGCCGGCCACGTCAGCCGCCCAGCATCGAACAGCGGCTGGCCACGGTGGCGCGCCGCGACGGCGGCAAGCGCTCGCAGTCGACGTCGGCGAGGCCAGCCCGCTGCACTTGCGCCAGATGCGCAAGCACGAGCTGCGCGCCGAGCGGGACCGGGCCGCCGCGCTGCTGGCCACCGCGCCACCTGACCGGGCACGGCTGGCCGCCCACACCGCCGACCGCCGCCGGCAGGCGGAGCATGTGTTGGCCGAGGGCCACCAGGCGCGCCGAGGCCGCCCGCGCGCGCGTGACCGGCCTTGAGCAGGGCGCCGGGAGGCTGCTGCGGCGCCGGGAGCTGGCCCAGGCCCGCGACCACTACGCCCTGGCCGAGGACGCGCGCACGCTTGCCCGCCAGCAGGCCGACCGCGCCGCCGACCGGGAGCGGGAGGCCCGCCGCGCGGATCTGGAGCAGCGCCGCCACCAATGTGCCGCCCGCCAGGCCGTCGAGCGGCTCCAGACCCGGCAGCGCGCCCATCGCGAGCAGCGTGCCTCGACCGGCATGAGCGCGCCCACGCCGACCAGCCGCGCACTAGGTAGGTCCACCGAGCCGACGGGGGCAGGCTCACCCCGGACTGATGAGCGTGAGCGCGGCGGCCGTGAGCGCGAAGCCGGCTGAGCGGCCACTAGCCATGCTGGCAAATGCTGCCCAAGCAACCGGATGGTGGTCGTGAGCCGGCTATGAGTACTTCCTCTACGACCTCAAAGCCAGCCTTGCGAGCGGCCGCCTGCGGGGCCATCCTCGGCCGGCACAGTGGCGAGGCAGCAAGCTAGATAGCTGTCGAACCCGAGCATAACATCCTCCGCAGTTGCGGCCCGTCGCCTGATCGGCATCTGCACGATCTTGCGTTGGCGTCGCAGGGGAGGGGGCATGCAGGCCCGCGGACCGCCGCCCGCACCGCAGGATACCTCCGCTCGCCGGTTGTTCTTTCAGCCCCTGGCAGAGCAACGCTAAGGGCTCGCCGGCCAACAACTTGGTCGTTCCCGCGCCAGCATGCCGAGGTGAGCGCACTCGACCTGGCCAGGTTATTCGGCGGCAAGCCCTAACGCCTGCCCATGCCTGTGAAGAAAGGCATGCCCATGAAACTCCGGCTCCGCCGCCCGCGACCGCCCCGCTTCGACGCCGACCCGCTGGCCCCCCGGTTGACCCCCGGGCAGCTGACCGCCCTAG
>DASYUT010000017.1 GCA_036000965.1 Actinomycetes bacterium | reverse complement strand
GGAGCGCATCAACCGGACCGGCACGACCGTGGTGATGGCAACCCACGACCAGCGCATCGTCGACGACATGCGCAGGCGCGTGGTCGAGCTCGAGCACGGCAAGGTCATCCGCGACCAGGAGCGGGGGGTGTACGACCTTGGCGTTTAGGCTCTCCTACATCGCGCTGGAGGCCTACCGCGGGTTCCGGCGGAACCTGCTCCTGGCCCTGTCGATGGTCATCATCGTGGCCATCAGCCTCACCCTGTTCGGCATCGCGCTGCTCGCGGGCAGGCAGGTCGGGCTCTCGTTCGGCTACTGGTCCAACAAGATCGAGGTCTCAGTCTTCCTCACCCCGACCATCCGGTCGGAGCAGCGCGACGCGCTGCTCCAGGAGATCCGCTCCATCCCGGTGGTCGAGAACGTCCAGTACGAGTCCAAGGAGCAGGCCTACGAGCGGTTCAAGGACCAGTTCAAGGACTCCCCGGACATCGTCCGCAACGTGAACGCGACCGCGCTGCCCGAGAGCTTCCGCATCAAGCTGAAGGACCCCGAGCAGTTCGCGCAGGTCCACGACCGGTTCTGCAACGGCGTCCTGAACGACCGGGGCAAGGAGCAGTGCTCGCCCGGGATCGACCAGATCGTCGACCAGAAGCGGCTCGTCGAGCGGCTGTTCGCCGTGCTCAACCTGCTCAAGAACTCCTTCCTGGTGCTCGCGGCGGTGCTCGGGGTCGCCGCCGTCGTGCTCATCGCGGTCACGGTCCGGGTTGCGGCCTTCGCCCGCCGCAAGGAGACCCAGATCATGAAGCTGGTCGGGGCGAGCAACACCTACATCCGGCTGCCCTTCCTGGCCGAGGGCGTGTTCGCCGGGCTGCTCGGCGCCGGGGTGTCGTTCGTGCTGCTCCGGGTGGGCATGCTCTACCTGCAGCGGGTGCGCGACCAGGTGGCGATCTTCAAGGTCCTGCCGATCGTCGGGCTGAGCGACTTCTACTCGTCCTGGCTGCTCCTGCTGCTGCTCGGCGTGGTCGCCTCGGCCCTGGCCAGCCTGCTCGCCCTGCGCAAGTACGTGCGGGTCTGACCAGCGCCATGGCCCACCTTCCCAGGCGGGCGGCGGCGCTCGCCCTGGGCGGGCTGCTGGTCGCGGCGGGGTTCGTGGCGGGGCTGGCAACCGGCCACCAGGCCCGCGACCCGGCCCAGCCCCACGACCCGGGTGTCTTCGAGATCGTGGCCGAGGCCAGGGACCGCATCCGCTCGGCCGCCGAGCGGCAGGTCTCCGACGCCGACCTGGCCGACGGCGCCGTGCGCGGCATGCTCGCCGTCCTGGGCGACGCCGCCGCCCGCTTCTACACCGCGGACGGCTTCCGGGACCTCCGCGACGGGCTCGACGGCGAGTTCACCGGCGTCGGCCTGTGGCTCCGCCAGCGGGGCCGGTCGACCGAGGTGACCACCGTGCCGCCGGGCACGCCGGCCGCGCGGGCCGGCGTGCGCGCCGGGGACGTGCTGGAAGCGGTCGACGGCCGCCCGGTCGCCGGCCGCGGCCTGGAGACGGTGACCGGCTGGCTGAAGGGCGCCCCCGGGAGCGTGGCCGTCCTCGCCATGCGCCGCGGCGGCCGGGCCGTCACGCTCCCGGTGCCCCGGATGGCGATCAGCGTGCCGAGCGTCGAGTCGCGCCTGCTCCAGGGCCGGGTCGGGTACGTGCGCCTGTACGAGTTCGGCCGCGGGACGGGCGAGGAGGTCCGCCGGGCCGTCGAGGGCCTGCGCGCCCGGGGCGCCGCCGGGGTCGTGCTCGACCTGCGCGACAACCCGGGCGGCCTGCTGCCCGAGGCGGTCGAGGTGGCCGGCGTGTTCCTGCCTCCCGGCCCGGTCACCAGCTACCAGGAACGAGGCCGTGCGCCGGTGGTCTACGCGACCCGGCGTGCGCCCGTGCCTGGGCTGTCGCTCGCGGTGCTCGTCAACCAGGGGTCGGCGAGCGCCTCCGAGATCGTCGCCGGCGCGGTCGCCGACCGCGCCCGCGGGGTGGTGGTCGGCACCCCGACCCACGGCAAGGGCACCGTCCAGCAGGTGTTCGACCTCGGCCGCGGGCGCGGCATGACGGTGACGGTGGCCTCCTACCGGACCCCCAAGGGCCGGCCGATCCCGCCCGGGGGCCTGGTCCCCGACGTGGTCATCAAGGGAAGCCCGCCCCTGCAGCTGGCGCGGGCCGAGGGGCTGCTCCACGAGATCCTCGCCGACCTGCCCGGCAAGGCGGTGGGGTAGCGATGCCACGGCGGGAGCCTCCCGGCACGGTCGCCACCAACCGCCGGGCCCGGCACGACTACGAGATCCTCGACCGCGTCGAGGCCGGCATCGAGCTGCGGGGCAGCGAGGTCAAGACCTTGCGCGAGGGCAAGGCGTCCCTGCAGGACGCCTACGCGGTCGTCGAAGGCGGCGACGTGATCCTGCACATGCAGATCCCCGCCTACTCCCACACCGGGTACGAGGGCCACGAGCCGACCCGCCCGCGCAAGCTGCTCCTCCACCGCAAGGAGATCGAGCAGCTGGCGCGCAGGGTGAACGAACGCGGCCTCACCCTGGTGCCGCTCCGCCTGTACTTCAAGTCCCAGCTCGTCAAGGTCGAGCTCGGGGTGGCCCGCGGCCGCAGGGCCTACGACAAGCGCCAGGCGATGGCCAAGCGCGACGCCGCCCGCGAGATGGACCGGGTCCGCAAGGCCCGCACCCGGGGCGCGTAGATCCCGCTGGGCGGCCGCGGCCTGCCGCCGGTGGTAGCGACCGCCACCCGCGCGCCGTCGCGGCCGGGCCGCTCGGCGGTCGCCCGGCCGATCCCCCGCGACCCCCCGTGACCAGCGTGACCTTGCCCGTGAGGGGGTGCCATGGTCCGTGAGGGGGTGCCATGGCCCGTGAGGGGGTGCCCATGGTCCGTGACGGGTGCCATGGTCCGTGACGGGTGCCATGGATGCCTCCCGTCGCTGTGTGTGGCCTTGTCGACCGCCCATCCTGCCGGCGGAGCCGGGAATGCGGCGGGCGGGGCGCGCGGTTACACTAGGTGGCGTTGACAACAGCACATGGGGGTGCCTGGGTTCGACCGTGACGGTTCGACTCAGGGGAAGCGAGCCGGAGTTCGCGGGGCTTCGTACCAAACCGCGAAAATCACAAGCGCCAAGACTGACAACGCTTACGCGCTCGCTGCCTAATCTCGATTAGGTAGCCGTCCGCCGTTCCTCCGCCTGTGGGAACGGATCGGGCGTCGCTAGCAGGCTCACCCGGGGCGGGGCGCCCGCCGCCGTCTCGGGGACATCTTGCGGGCTGGGACCGGGGAGCGGAGCCATCGGACAACCCCGGTCCGAGATCCAGCCGATGGCTGCGCTCGGAGAAGCCCTGGGACGTCGCCGCGGGACGGGAGTTCGAGTCTCCCCACCTCCACCATCAGGCCAGGTCATTGACCTGGCCTTTTGCTGTCCAGCGCGACGACGGGGCCACCGTGGGGCCACACGTCGGCGCGCGTGATGGCCGTATGCGCGGCGTCGAGACGGTCGGCGAGGACCTGGAAGTCGTCGGCGTACAGGTGGCCGTAGCGGTCGAGCGTTTGTGTCGCCGAGCGGTGCCCGAGCGTGGCTTGGACGACCTTCACCGAGGCGTTCTCACGGATCGCCAGGCTCGCGGCCGTGTGCCTGAGATCGTGGACGCGCAAGCCCTCGGGCAGTCCGGCGGCTCGGACGGCCGGGTGGAAATAGCGCTCGCCCCACTTGGAGGCGCGCAGCGGTCCGCCCTGCGGCATCCCGAACACGAGGTCGCTCGGGGTATGGGGCCGGCCGGCTAGGGAGGCGCCGAGCTGGCTAGTGGCACGGTGCGGCGTTCGCCCGTCTTGGTCCGTCCCCATTCGAGACGCCCGTTCACCCTGGCCCGGGACGAGCACGGCCGGGTGAAGCCGCTGTCGCTGCCCAAGGACCTCGGCCGGCTCGAGAAGGCCATCCGCGGCGTGGGCGCGAAGCTGCTCATCATCGACCCGATCACCGCCTACCTGTCGGAGACGATCTCCACCAACAACGACGCGAGCGTCCGCCGCGCGACGACCCCGCTCGCCGACCTCGCCCAGCGGACCGGCTGCGCGATCCTCTTGATCCGCCACCTAAACAAGTCCGGTGACCTCAAGGCGAAGTACCGCGGGGGCGGGTCGATCGCGTTCGCCGGCGCGGCCCGGGCCGTGCTGGTGGTCGAGGAGCACCCCGAGCAGCCCGGCCTGATGGTGCTCGCCCGGGTGAAGAACAACCTCGCCAAGGTCATCTCCTCTATCGGCTACACCGTCGAGTCCGAGCCGCTGTTCGAGTGCCCGCTGGTTCGCTGGAGGGGCGTCGTCCGCATCGACGCCGACACCTTGCTCCGCGGCCACGACTCCCGCCGGGACGCCGAGGTCCGCGAGGAGGCGATGGACCTGCTCCGCGACCTGCTCGCCGACGGGCCGGTCCCGGTCGCCGAGGCGAAGAAGGTCGTCGGGGACGCCGGGATCAGCGCGAGCACGATCCAGCGCGCCAAGAAGAAGCTCGGGGTCGTGTCCGTGCAGGACCGCGACACCGAGACGGGGCGGCTGCTCGGGTGGCTGTGGCAGCTCCCGGCCGACGAGGACGAGGAGGGCGGCGACGATGCGTTGTGACCGATCCGGGGTCCAGGTACTGGCGGCTGCGGTCCGGCTGCGGCGGCCCCGGGCGGTGGCATGGTGAGCTGCGCTCGGGCGCACCGCTGCCCTCGCCGCGCGTGGTGGTCATGCTGCACAAACGGTGAGAGCCACCGTGGTGGTGGCTCTCACGCATGTGTTGTGTGTGGCTATCCCAACGAGTCGAGGAAGGCAGCGTCAGTCTCGAAGCGCTCTCCCTCGCCCCGGCGGGCCTGCTCGGTCGCCTCACGCTCACCGGCCTGCCACTCGGGTGTCCAGAACCATGCCTGGCTTCGGTCGACAGTGGCAAGCGGTCGGAGGATCACCTCACCGCTCTCTGACACTTCGGCCTCGATCAAGTCCCCCTCCTCAAGCTTGGCGGCCTTACGGACCTCGTCCGGCAGCGTCAGCTGCCCCTTCGCTCGAAGGGTTGTGCGGGCCATCGTGTCCGCTCCCATGTCCCCCCCTGATCCTGCAACAGTCGGTTGGCTAGTCGTAAAGCCTGTCAACAGACAGTAGACGACAGTTTGACTTTCGGCAAGAGATAGAGAGTTCGCTAGTACGATTTTCGTATCTTCTCATGGTACGATCCGCCGACCTGAACCGCCCAAGGATGGGACGACCGCATGCCTACCTATGAGAAGCTTCCTCGATTCGTGAAGGACTTCGACCAGCTCTCCGAGTCAGACAAGCAACGCTTCAGGGAAGCCGTAGCGAAGTTCGTTGAAGACCTTGCGCGCGACAAGGGCTTTCGTCCTGGCCTTCGCGTTCGAGGGATTCAGGGTGCTCCCAGAATCTTCGAGATGACGTGGGCGCCGGACGGTCGGGCGACCTTCCACTACGGCGAGCCCGTTCGGGAGGGCCAGCCTCATGTGGTGTGGCGCCGGGTCGGTATGCATGCCGTCCTGGCCAAGCCCTAAGAGCACGCAGTCCCTCCCTTCGGGGGAGTGGTGCGACCGCGCCGAGCGGTGAGCTTCGCGCGATTGCGGCGCGGCCGCGTTCTTGGGCGGACCTGGGCCCGCGCCGCCTGCGGCGGCAGTCAGATGCCGACCGCATCGCCACGCACCGTGATACCGCCGCAGCCGTCACCGCCGCTTGCGTCTGCGCCTACAGGGTTGCCGCCTCTTGTGGGCCTGCGACGCGGCCACCATGCCGGCAAGCAGCGAGGCAGCGATCACCAGCAAGGCGGTTTCTTGAAGATCGGCAACGGATCAACCTCAGCCCACAGCCGTCACCCAGCGCTACATGTCACTTCGCGGCAGCTTCACGAGAACTGGGCCGTGACGATCAAAACTCGCCCTCAGGGGCGGGCCTTCCCGAGGTACATCAACTCCCACAGCGCGTCGTCGGTGTGGCTCTCCACCAGCTGCTCGCCCTTGTAGTGCTCGACGCGCAGCTCTCCGGCGAACCGCAGGTAGGCGCCGTCGAACCCGGCGAGCC